>NZ_CP136758.1:1152500-1250000 GCF_032930845.1 Parvularcula sp. LCG005
GACACGCGGCGACATCGCCGACCGCTTCGACAAGATCAAGGAACTCTATCTGGAGGTGCAGGCCGAATCCGCCAACCAGATCGACCGTGAGCGGAATATCCTGGAAGCCTATCTCGACTTCCGCGGCGCGATGAAGCAGTCCGAGGTCATGGCGCTTGAAGTGCTGAAGGCTGGTGAGATAAAACTCGACGAAGCCCGCACGGCCGTAAACGCCGCCATGGCTGATGTCGAAGCCTATACGGGTGATGACGCCGCAGAACGCGCGACGCTGGAACTGGCCCGCGATGAAAAACTCCGGGCCCTGCAATGGGAAGAGAAGCGTTATCAGGTCGCCAAGGATCTGGCTGATAACATCACTGTCTCCTACAACACGTCCGAGGTCATCATGGCCCGGCTTGTCCAGACCACCACGGCAAAGGAACGCGTCTATGCGCAGTCCGTCAGCTTCTTCTCCACGAACGAGGTTGTGCTGACGGCCCTGACGGCGAGCTTCACGGGGATGCATGGCCTCCACGAGAGCACCCAGACCCTTGAGGCAATGAAAAAGGGCGTGAACGAATCAATCGAGGTGCTGTCCGAGATTGGCGCCAAGGTGCAGGAAGCCGCGACCCGTGCTGGCTATGGCCCGACCATTTCGGCCGCGTCTGTCAAAATGCTCGTCGACAGTGTCGTGAACTATCAGGAGCGCACACAGACCATCATTGCTGAGATGCGCGAGCTGGCGACGAAGAACTCCGAAGAAATCCGCGAGTCCGTTGAGGACGGTAAGCGCCGCCTGACCCGGCTCGTTGAGCAGGGCGCTGGTCTGACGCTGATTCCGCGCGCCTAGAATGTCGCAGACTGCCGCGGCTGTATCGACCCCTCAAAAGGGGCAACGTCTTGACGATGTCATGCTTGCCATGGACGTGGTCGATACGCTGCGTCATCGCTCGGCCATGGTTGCGCGCGAACTGGATGCGGAAGGGCGCGAGGAAGACCTGATTGCGCGTCTGCGTGAAATCTATACTGCGCAGGGCATTGAGGTGCCCGACCATATCCTGCGCGAGGGAGTAAAGGCGCTGGAAGAACAGCGCTTCACATACTCGCCGCCCAAGGGTGGGCTGTCTGTCGCCTTGGCGAAACTATACGTTCGACGCGACAGGTGGCTCAAGCCGGTCCTGACCAGCGTGGCCGTCCTGCTCGCGGCAATTCTCGTCTATCAGTTCGCCATCGCGGGCCCGGCCGAACGCCGCGCTGAGGCCGTGCGGGTAGAGCTGACCGAAACGCTGCCCGCAGCGCTCGCGGACTTGCGGGACCAGGCTCAGGCGCTGTCCACGGAAGAACGGGGCGATGTTCTCGCCCAGACGTATTATCAGGACGGCACCGCCGCTGCCGCGCGTGGCGATCAAAAGGCTGCCCAGGCCGTGCGAGACCAGCTGCAGACTCTGATTGATGATCTGGGTGCGGCCTATCAGGTGCGCATCGTATCCCGGCCCGGCGAAATGTCGGGGGTATTCCGCATTCCTGACGACGTGCCGGGCGCGCGGAATTATTATCTGATTGTGGAGGCCATCGATCCCGCCGGTCGTCCGGTGCCCGTGACCCTGACTTCCGAAGAGGACCAGAAGACGCGGCGGGTGTCCAAATGGGGCCAGCGGGTGACAGAGCAGACGTTCAATCGGGTCGCTGCCGACAAGAAGGACGATCAGATCATCCAGAATGCGCTGATTGGGACGAAATCTGCAGGACAGCTCGAACCGGCATATGAAGTTGAAACGCCTGGAGGCGTGATCCTCGAATGGTAACTGTCACTGGTCGGCTGAACGGCGCGGATGCCGTGGTGAAAATGGACAGGACCTTGTCCGACCTGCGTGAGCAGATGCGAGGTGCCGTACAGGCCGCAGACGCAGCCGACGCGCGCCTCGCGCATATTCGGGAAACCCAGCTGAATGTGTATCGCGACCTGGCGACAATCCGGATGGACCTCATCCAGACGGGCGGCAGCCAGACAGAACTCGATCAGGCCCATGCCCGCGCTCGGGACCTGCTGGCTGAACACGACCGCTTCATCGCGCGGGAGGCGCGCAAGCTCGAAACGGCGGCCGCCACGATTGGCGCGCTTGAGGAGCAGCGGGAAAGCCTGAACAGCGCCCACTACACGGCACTGACCCGCTATGAGAAAAAGGTCGCCGAGGTCGAGGCATCGCTGCAGACCGACGCGACCTATCGCGATTTAAGCGAGGCCTTCGACAAGGCTGATGCGGTTGCTGAACGGGCACGTCAGAAATTGCTCATTGCCCAGACGGATCGGGAAGAAAAGGGCAAACCCTATGACGAGGATCCGCTCTTTTCGTATCTGTGGAAGCGCCGGTTCCGGACGGCGGATTACAAGGCCAGCCCGATCACGCGCATGCTGGACAATTGGGTGGCGCGCATCTGCCAGTACGACAAAGCCTATCTGAACTATAACCGGCTCGTCGAATTGCCGCTGCGTCTCGCGGAGCATGTGGAAATGGTCGAAGCCGCCGCCGACGCGGCTCAGGATCGTCTGGAGGACGCCGAGCAGGCCGCGCTTGAAAAAGCGGGGGCCGAGCGCCTGCGTCAGGGGGCGGACAGTATCGCAAAGGATATCGTTGCTCTCGACCAAAAAATCGAGAGTGCCGAGGAAGAGCATCGGGCCCTGACGACACAGCATGACCGGGCGGTGCGCGCCGAGGCCGGTCCGGCGGTCGAGGCGAAGTCCCTGCTGACCGAAAGCCTGCGGCTGGCAAGCGTGCGTGATCTGCGCAGTCTGGCGGCAGAAACCGTCAGCCTTGCCGATGATCGGATGGTGGATGAACTCATCCGCCTGCGCAGTGAATATGACCGCAGCGCGGCGATGGCGGAAGATGCCACGGCGCTGCCGGGCCGCCTCCGCGATGATCTGGCCCGGATGGAAGACCTGCGGCGCCGCTTCAAGAAATCGCGCTATGACAGCCATTTTACCGTCTTCGACGCCACAATGTTCGAGGACATTCTTGCCAGTGTCGTGCGCGACCGTCTCAATGCGGACGGCGCCATGAAGCGGCTCAAACGCGCCGCCCGGCAGATGCAGCCCCAGACCGATGCCGGGTTTGGCGGCCGCCGCCGCCGCTCGAGCCTTGGCCTGCCGGAAATTCTGGGTGAGGTCGCATGGGAAATCGCGCGCGAGGCTAGCCGCACAGGCTCCATGCCTGGGCCGTTCGGTGGTCCGATGGGCGGATCGTCCGGTCGGCGATCACGGCCGCGTATCTCAACGCCACGTCCATCGCGTCGCGGTGGCGGCGGGTTCAAGACCGGCGGTGGATTCTAACGCCCCTTGGCACTGACGGCCGCATCCCCCTATCCTCAGGGAAAAAATATCGGGGAGGGGGCGCTGGATGAGCCAGACGGAGACAGAGGCGGCGGGATCGGGCCTGCGTCAGACGATTGGCCTGTGGCTTGGCCTCGGACTGGCCATCATCATTCTGCTGATCGGTCCACCCGACAGCTTCAATTCAGCCGAACTGTCGGGCAACACCCCATGGCATGCGTGGACGGTCTGTGCGCTGGCCGTGCTGATGGCCGTGTGGTGGGGCAGCGAAGCGATTCCCATTCCGGTCACGGCGCTTCTGCCGCTGACCGTCCTGCCGATCGCCGGGGTCATGCCCATGGGACAGGTTTCGGCCCCTTACATGCACCCCGTCGTCGTTCTCCTGCTCGGCGGCTTCATCATCGCCAGGGCCATTGAGCGGTGGAATCTGCACACGCGCATCGCGCTGAATATCGTCAGCCGCGCAGGCAGTCGCCCTTCCATGCTGGTGGCCGGGTTCATGGCCGCTGCCGCCATTCTGTCCATGTGGATATCCAATACGGCCACATCGCTGATGATGATGCCCATTGCCCTGTCGGTGTCGGGCGCTGTTCTGGGGAAGGACCGGTTGAATTCGCCCTTCACCTACGCGCTGCTCCTCGGCATTGCATGGGCGTGCTCCATCGGCGGACTGGGGACGCCCGTTGGTACACCGACGAATCTCATCGTCATCCGCTATCTGAATGAGACCACAGGCCTGTCGATCGGCTTCACGCGCTGGATGCTTCTGGGCACACCGACCGTGTGCCTGCTGGTGCCCGCGGCATGGTTCGTGCTGACCCGCTGGGCGTTCCCGCTCGGCCATATTGACGGCGTCCATGGGCAGGCGGTGGTACGGCAGGAGCTTGCGGCCCTGGGCCCCATGACAACGCCGGAACGGCGGACGCTGATAGTCTTTGCCTTCATCGCCGCGCTCTGGATATTTCGGCGACCGCTGAGTGAATGGGATATCGGCGCGATGGTGGGGCAGGATAGCTGGCTGCCTCTGGCCTATCTCAATGACTACAATATTGCCGTGCTCGGCGTGATCCTGTGCTTTCTCATACCGGCGGGCGCGAAGATGGGAGAGGGCCCTGTGCGCGGCGCGCTGCTCGACTGGCCCTTTGCCGAGCGGATCCCCTGGGGCGTTGTCCTGCTGTTCGGCGGCGGCATGGCGCTGGCCAACGCGATGACAGCGACCGGGCTTGGGACGTGGTTGGGGATTGAGCTGTCGCCATTTGGCCGCCTGCCGCCAATCCTGTTGATCCTTCTGCTGACGACGGTCGTGATATTTGTGACCGAGGTGACAAGCAATATCGCGACAGCCGCCGCGCTGATGCCCGTACTGGGGGCTGTGGCCATCGCTGCTGACATTGACGTTGCCCTGGTCGCCGCGCCGCTTGCCATGGCCGCCAGTTGTGCCTTCATGCTGCCCATGGCCACAGGGCCGAATGCCGTCGTCTTTGCGACTGGTCACGTCAGCCTGCCCACCATGGCGCGGGCCGGCATCCGCCTGAACCTGATTGCCATTTTCGTCATTACAGCGACCGTCTACGCCCTCGCCCCGATGGTCTTCAGAACAGGTTCAATATCACCGTGACACAGCCCCATGTTCCGCTGCCGGATTATCAGGAATATACAGCTGAGCAGATGGCGGATCGCGCTGAGCAGTTCCTGATGCAGATGCGGCGGCGCCATTCAGTGCGGTCCTTTTCTGACCGGCCGGTTTCTGCGGCCTTGATCAAAACCTGCATTGCAGCTGCAGCTACGGCGCCATCGGGTGCCAACCACCAGCCCTGGCATTTCTGCGCGATCGGCTCGCCGGACATCAAGCGGCAGGTGCGGCTGGCCGCGGAGGAAGAAGAACGCGCTTTTTACGCCGGGCGGGCGGGGGCCGAGTGGCTGGATGCCCTCGCGCCGCTGGGGACCGATGCGAACAAGCCGTTTCTGGAGATTGCACCGTGGCTGATTGTTGTGTTTGCGCAGCGTCGCGGGGGTGTTGAGCCCGGTGATCAGAAGAAGAATTACTACATCAACGAAAGCGTCGGCATTGCCTGCGGCATGCTGATCACCGCGCTTCATCAGGCGGGGTTGGCCAGCCTGACCCACACCCCGAACCCGATGTCGTTTCTGAACGAAATCTGCAACCGTCCGGAGACAGAGAAACCCTTTCTGCTGATCCCCGTCGGCTACCCGGCGGCCGACGCCACCGTGCCAGTCCACGCCCTGTCTAAGAAACCGCTGGATGACATTCTGACGGTTCTCTGACCCACCATGTCGCCCTTATTTTTTCGCCTGTTCCGCCCGGGCTTTTTCGGCGTCTTCGATCAGCACGTCGACCACACCGGGGTCGGCGAGGGTCGAGGTGTCACCCAGATTAGATACGTCGCCCTCGGCAATCTTGCGCAGGATGCGGCGCATGATCTTGCCGGAACGCGTCTTGGGCAGGCCGGGCGCGATCTGGATGATGTCCGGTGTGGCAATCGGACCGATCTCGCTGCGAACGTGTTTTTTCAGCTCACTGACGAGGTCTGATTTGACCATCTGATTGGCCTTCAGCACGACAAAGCAGTGAATGCCCTGGCCCTTGATCTCGTGCGGCATGCCGACCACGGCCGCCTCGGCCACAGCCGGATGCGAGACGAGGGCGCTTTCGATCTCAGCCGTCCCCATCCGGTGACCGGAGACATTCAACACATCGTCGACCCGGCCGGTGATCCAGTAGTCCCCATCCGTATCGCGGCGGGCACCGTCGCCCGTGAAATAGAAGCCGGGATAGGTTGAGAAGTAGGTTTCGATAAACCGTTCGTGGTCACCGTAAACCGTCCGCATCTGACCCGGCCAAGACTGGGTGATGATCAGATTGCCTTCCGCGGGCCCATCAAGGCGCGCACCGTCATTGTCGACCAGCGCAGGATAGATGCCGGGCATCGGCTTCGTCGCGGCACCCGGCTTGGTCATGTCGTCGCCCGGCACCGCGGTGATCAGAATGCCGCCGGTCTCTGTCTGCCACCATGTATCGACAATGGGGCAGCGTCCGTCACCCACCACTTCATGGTACCAGCGCCAGGCTTCGGGGTTGATCGGCTCGCCGACCGACCCAAGGATTCGGAGCGTTGACCGGTCGTGCTTTTTCACAAATTCGTCGCCTTCGCGCATCAGGGCACGAATGGCGGTGGGGGCCGTATAGAAGATACTGACCTTGTGCTTGTCGACCACATCCCAGCAGCGTCCGGCGTCGGGCCATGTCGGCACGCCTTCAAACATCAGGGTCGTGGCACCATTAGCCAGCGGGCCATAGACGATATAACTGTGGCCAGTAATCCAGCCCACATCAGCCGTACACCAATATACTTCGCCGGGCTGGTAATCGAACACGGTCTGGTGTGTATAGGCGGCATAGGTCATATAGCCACCGGTCGTGTGCAGCACGCCTTTCGGCTTTCCCGTGGATCCAGACGTGTACAGAATGAAAAGCGGATCTTCGGCTTTCATGACCTCCGGCGGGCAGTCCGGGGCCATTTGCTCTTCCCATTCGTGCCACCACAGGTCGCGCCCGTTTTCGAAATGGACTTTGTTGCCTGTGACGGAGACCATGAGGACAAGGCGCACACCGCCGACTTTCTCCAGTGCCTTGTCGACATTGGCTTTCAGGGGAACGGTCTTGCCCCCGCGCCGCCCTTCGTCAGCGGTGATGATAGCGGTGGCACCACAATCCTCTATCCGGCTGGCCAGTGCATCCGGGCTGAAGCCGCCAAAGACCACGGAATGAACGGCGCCGATGCGGGCGCAGGCCAGCATCGCATAGGCCGCCTCCAGCACCATCGGCATGTACAGAATGACGCGGTCGCCCTTTTTGACGCCGCGCGCCTTCAGGATGTTCGCCATGTGACAGACATGGGCGTACAGCTCGCCATAGGTGATGGACGAGCTCACGCTGGGGTCGTCGCCTTCCCAGATGATGGCGGTCTGGTGCTCTTTTTCGGGGAGGTGACGGTCAACGCAGTTCACGCACGCGTTCAGCGTACCGTCTTCAAACCATTTGATTCGAAAATCAGTGCGGTCAAAGTTCCAGTCGCCGGCCTTGGTTGGCGCTTTTACCCAGTCCAGCCGCTTGGCGGCATCGAGCCAGAAGGCATTGAGATCTTCATCGGCGCGGGCGGAATCCGTAATGCGGGTCATAGGCGACTCCCTACTTTTATCGTGGTCAATTATTGCGCAGGACTATAGCTGCGCCGCGTGTTTCGTCCATACGAACGCGCCCCGGAACGCATGTCTTCCACGTTATTTTCGTCCAACCGGCGGCGGCCAGTGTCGCCGGAATCGACAGGCGGGGCAAAATCGATTTTAGCTGAGGTTTTCCCGCTCATATTGTCGGATAAACACATGGCCCATCTTCGTCTGGCAGACCGCCAGGACATTCCCGCCTTGAGTCAGCTGATTGACCGCTCCGCCCGGGCGCTCTGCATCAATGACTATGATCCTGAAGTCGTCGCAGGTGCTCTGAAGGGGCATTTCGGTGTCGACACCACGCTGATCGATGACGGCACCTATGTCGTGATCGAGGAGGAAGGCGCGCTCGTGGCCTGCGGCGGGTGGAGCCGGCGCGCGACAATGTTTGGCGGCGATGCCTATGCCAAACGTGATCCTGTCCTTCTTGTCCCGCCTCATGACCCGGCGCGAATCCGGGCCTTTTTCGTCGCGCCGGAGTTCGCACGCCGAGGGTTCGGGCGGCAAATCCTGGAATATTGCGAGGGTGCAGCGCAGGCGGAGGGGTTCGTGAAGTGTACTCTGATGGCAACACTCACCGGCATTCCGTTCTATGAAAAATGCGGATTTGTCGCACTCGGCGCCGAATTCTTTCCGCTCGCTGACGGCGGCGAAATTGAATTCAGGCCAATGATCAAAGAGTTATCACTTTCAAGCTGAAATACTGCGTTGCAACATCAGCCGATATAATATCGCTAAAAAGACAGTTCATCTGCATGAATGGGCTTGTTGCACCGCCAAACTCAGTGCAACAATTCAATTGCGCATGTGGTGCGTCACGAGCCGGAGAGCTCGGGATGGCAAGTTCTGTCATCAAATACGGGGAGTTTTGGCAATTGTTGGCGAGGCGGGAGCCTTGGAGCGAGGATATTTATGACACTATCGGGCATGCAGAAACTGTTGTTGTCGGGCGCATCCGCGATGATGTTCGTGGGGATGGGCCAAGGGGCGGCTCTGGCACAGGAGACCGCAGCGGACGAGCCGGCGGGCGATACGATCATGGTGGTTGGTTCGCGTCGGCAGGACGCCAAGTCAGCCACGGACTCTCTCGCCCCGATCGACGTTGTCAGCGGCGCTGAACTGACCAACCAGGCATCCAACGATGTTCTTGATATTTTGCGCTCAACTGTACCGAGCTATAACGTCAATACACAGCCTATTTCCGATGCGGCGACCATCATCCGGCCCGCGAACCTTCGCTCTCTTTCACCAGACAACACACTGGTTCTCCTGAACGGCAAGCGGCGCCATCGTGGCTCCGTCATCTCGTTCCTCGGCGGCGGTATTTCCGACGGGGCGCAGGGCGTTGACCTTGCCGTGTTCCCGGCACTGGCCCTGAAACAGGTGCAGGTCCTGCGTGACGGCGCGTCGTCACAATACGGCTCCGACGCCATTGCTGGTGTGATCAACTTTGAACTCAAAGACGCGTCAAGCGGCGGCACGGTCGAGGCAACCTATGGCTCGACCTATGCGGGCGATGGCGACAATTACCGCATCGCAGGCAATATCGGTCTGCCGCTCTATGATAGTGGCTTCATCAACATCACCGGTGAATACAGCGAAACCGATGGGACATCCCGTTCCATCGTGCGGGGCGATGTCGCGGCGCTGATCGAAGCCGGCAACGTTGACGCGGCTGACTTCCTGACGATCAACTCGTACACGGATGAAGTGCCGCAATATTGGGGCCAGCCCGATGTCGAGGACAATTTCAAGATCTTCGTCAACACCGGATATGAGTTCAACGAGAACCTCGAAGGCTACGCCTTCGGCAACTATGCCGAACGGACCGCCACCGGTGGTTTCTTCTATCGGAACCCGACCAATCGTGGCGGCGTCTATGCCGGGCCGACTGTTGATCCAACGACCGGGGCGCTCGACCCGTCTGGGGTCGCATCTGTTCTCGTCGGTGACCTTGACGGCGTCGGCGTTGGGGAGGCCTGCCCAGCCGGTATCCCGCTTGACGGCCTGATCCCAGATCCCACAGTCCTCGCTGCTGTGACCGCCAGCGCCAACTGTTTCTCATTCGTTGAGACAATCCCAGGGGGCTTTGTTCCGCGGTTCGGTGGGAATAACACGGACTATTCGATGGCCGCCGGTGTGCGCGGTATGTGGGATCTCGGCGAAGGCTTGAGCTTCGACTTCAGCGTCGTGCACGGTGTGAGCGACACGGACTTCTTCATCAACAACACGATCAACGCGTCATTGGGCCCGAACACGCCGCGTGACTTCGTTCCGGGTGCGTACAAACAGTCCGAAACGATTTACAACGCTGACTTTGTCTATCCGATGCCAGTGTCGTTCTTCGCATCTGACCTGAACATAGCTTTTGGTACCGAATTCCGTACGGAAACGTTCGAGATTACGAAGGGTGACGATGCGTCCTTCGCCCTCGGTCCGCTGTCCGATCAGGGCTTCTCTTCAAGCTCGAACGGTTTTGGTGGCTTCACGGCCTCCTCCGAAAACGAACAGTCAAGCTACGCGATCTATACCGATCTGGAAGCGGATGTGACGGAACGCTTGACCCTGCAGGGTGCGGTCCGCTTCGAGGATTATGAAGATTTCGGCACCACGACCAACTTCAAGGTCGCTGGTATGTACCACCTGACCGACACGTTCCGGGTGCGCTCGACCTTCTCTACGGGCTTCCACGCCCCAACGGCGGGTCAGGCGAATGTGACAAACGTGACGACCCAGAACGTCAATGGCGTGCTGGTCGATCAGGGCACGATCCCGCTGGCATCGCGTCCGGGGCAGCTGGCAGCTGACTTTATCGAGGCCCGCGATGGCGGTCGTCCTGTGCTGGGTACGGAAGAGGCAGAGAACTTCTCGGTTGGTGTCGTCTTTGGTCTTGGTCCGATGGACTGGACAATCGACTACTTCCACATCGATGTGGATGACCGGATTGCCCTGTCTGCGAATGTCGACTTCCTCGATGCTCTCAATTTCGTTGCTGATGCCAACGGCCTCTCCGACTATTCTAGTGTGAGTTCGGCCATCACTGGTCTTGCGGATGAGGGTGTCATCGTGCGCTCTGACTTCGCTGGCTTTGAGGATCTGAGTGAGTTCCGCTACTTTACCAACAGCTTCGACACGGTGACGGAAGGCGTGGAAATCGTCGGCACCATGCCGCTGACGATCACGGAGACGGGCACGTCGAACGCCACGGTCGCTGTAGCCTATATCGACACGGAAGTGGACGATCCAGGTGCGATCAACCCGATCTCTGCTGGCCGGATCGCGGCTCTTGAAGAGCTTCTGCCGGAAGTGAAGGGAACGGCCACCTTCACGCACCAGGAAGATCGCTGGCGGGCCATGGTGCGCGGCATCTATTATGGTGAGTGGGAAGATACAGGCAACGGCACCGGCGAACAGGCGGCTGAATTTGTCGTCGACGCTGAGCTTGGTTTGAGCCTTTATGATGATCTTGAACTGATCGTCGGCGCTGCGAACCTGTTCGATGAGTATCCGGAGGAAAACCCCGATGCGTTGAGCCTTGGTCAGCTGTACCCGGAATCTGCTCCGATGGGCTTTGCGGGTGGCATGTACTACGTCAAGCTGCGCTACGTCTTCGATTGATCCTTAGCCGATCATCCAAACTGGCCGCCCCGCTGAAAGGCAGGGCGGCCTTTTTTATGGCGCATGGTCAATATCGCTTAACCACGTATATTGCAGAAAATTTTAAGTGTTGAGCGCACCGTCAGTGTACCGATGCAACAAGCCATCGGTGAAAGGAGACGGTCATGATCTATCAGAAGATCTATTCAAGTCGTCGATATCCTGGAACGAGCCAGCTCTGCCTCGATCAGATCCTGCGCTCATCCACCGTGAACAACCACACCCTCGATATAACCGGGTTGCTTCTGGTGGAAGGCGGACGGTTCTTCCAGATCATTGAAGGGCCGCGCGATAATGTAGAGCTTCTCTACGCCATCATCGGGCGGGATCTGCGCCATGGCGAGTTGCACCCGATTGCCAATCGGCGGCGGGAGGAACGGTCATTCCCGCACTGGTCGATGGCGTTTCGCGAAGCCGACACGATCGAGCATGGGTCAAACTGCTTTGAACTGTCCCACGACACGGTGATGTGGGGGCCGCTTGCCCGGTGTGATACGCTGCTGCGGGGGCTGGTCGAAGATTTTCTGCAGCAGGCCAAACCTGATTGTCGCGGATGCGTCGAATTTTTCGGCGATCTGGCACCATCCGAAACGCGTGCCCACTGATCATACCGCGCCGCAGGCTCAGTAGTCGCACCGGCCACTCAAACCGGCAGGTGCGGCAGAATGAAAGCAAGGATGGCGCCGGTGACGGCGCCGCCCAGATGCGCCTCATGGGAGATGCGGCCCGGACCGTTCATCGCAAAGGTCGTGTACGCCAGATAGAGCGCCGCAAAAACGAAGGCGGGCAGCGGGAGGATCATGAAGAAATAGAGGGTCTGGAACGGCTCCAGCACACAGAAGGCAAGGACGATTCCGGAGACAGCGCCTGACGCGCCGACGGACATGTAATTCGGCTCGTTCTTCTTGCGCATCAGCGTGAAGATCTGTGCTCCAAGCTGCGAGCCAATGAACAGAATGGCAAAGCCGCCCGTGCCGAACAGATATTCAACAGCCGGACCAAAAAAGTAAAAGGTCAGCATATTGATGACCAGGTGGCCGACATCGCCATGGAGAAACGCCGGCGTGAAGAGCCGGTAGTACTGTTTCTTCCGTGTTACGGATCCGACGTGGAACAGGTAGGCTTCCTGAAACGAACGGTCCATCCGCAGCCCGTAAAGGCTGACCAGTGGGATCAGCACAAGAAGGGCATACGCCAGCGGTGCGTAGGCGAGGGGGACACCCATGCTGTGCTATGCCCCGGTACGGAAGTGCATCACGTCGCCGTCCTGCACAATGTACTCTTTGCCCTCGATGCGCTGTTTGCCGGCTTCCTTGGCGCCCTGTTCGCCGCCCAGAGTGACATAGTCCTCATAGGCAATCGTTTCTGCCCGGATGAATTTCTTCTCAAAATCCGTATGGATGACGCCGGCGGCCTCGGGCGCGCTCGCTCCCTTGCGCACGGTCCAGGCGCGCGCTTCCTTGGGGCCCGCCGTGAAATAGGTTTGCAGGCCGAGTAGCGTATAGCCTGAACGGATCAACCGGTTCAGCCCCGGCTCTTCCAGTCCAAGCTCTTCTAGATATTCAGCGGCTTCATCTTCATCGAGTGTCGCCAGTTCGGATTCGATCCGTGCACTGATGACAGTCGCGACAGCGTGTTCCTGCTCAGCACGCTCGAAGACCTTGGCTGAAAAATCATTGCCCGATGCAGCGGACTCTTCGTCGACATTCGCGACGAAGAGGACCGGCTTCTGGGTCAGCAGCTGCAGTCCCTTCCATGCTTTCATTTCCTCAGGAGCAATTTCGGCAGCGCGGGCGGGCTGTCCTTCCTGCAGAAGCGCCAGCGCGCGATCGACCAGAACGAGGGTCGCCTTGGCCTCCTTGTCCTGTCCCTTGGCTTTTTTCTCAAGGTTCGCCCGACGTTTCTCAAGGCTTTCCATGTCCGCGAGCATCAGTTCGGTTTCAACGGTCTCAAAGTCTGCGATGGGGTCAACGCGGCCCTCGACATGCGTGATATCGCCGTCTTCAAAGCAGCGCAGCACATATGCCACCGCGTCGACCTCGCGGATATTGGCGAGAAACTGGTTGCCAAGGCCTTCGCCCTTCGACGCGCCTTTGACGAGGCCCGCAATGTCCACGAACTGGATGCGTGAGGGGATGATTTCCTTACTGCCGGCCGTTTCAGCCAGTTTTTTCAGGCGCGGTTCAGGCACCGCGACGTCGCCGACATTCGGTTCGATCGTACAGAATGGATAGTTTTCGGCCTGTGCCGCCGCTGTCTTGGTCAGCGCGTTGAACAGGGTCGACTTGCCCACATTGGGTAGACCAACAATGCCGCATTTGAATCCCATGGAACGGGCCTTTCGTCTCGGTGCGTCACCCTTTGGGACGCAGATATACTCGTGAATGGGGCCCCTTAGCGGGGCGGGGCCGTAATGGGTAGGGGGCCTGTATCAGCGCAACGCGCCTCAATCGCCCTTGCCGATCAGATTTTTCAGGGCGTCGAAGGGTGAGGTTTTCTCGGACTTGGCCGGGGAGATCTCCGGCGCGGGCGCCGATGCCGGTTTGGCGGGGCGAGGGCCGGCCTCACCGCTTGGCGGCTGAACGATGGCGGACATGAACCGGCCGGCCGCCGTCTCGTTCAGCGCCAGAAGATGGGGAATGGCCCGTCCCAGCCGCGACAGCATCTCGTCCAGATAGTCCTGCTGCTCAGCCTTGGAGAAGTCACCAAGGACCCAAGGCGTGACAGCGTCCTTGCGCCCCGGGTGGCCAATGCCGATCCGTACACGCCAGAAGTCCGGCCCCATATGGGCCGCGGTCGAGCGCAAGCCGTTATTGCCGGCCAGGCCGCCACCTTTTTTGACGCGCAGCTTAGCGGGCGCCAGATCGATTTCGTCGTGAAACACGACAATCTGATCCGGCGTAATGTTGTAGAACCGCGCCGCTGCCGCCACGGCATTACCGGTCTCATTGTAGAATGTTTCGGGCTTCAAAAGCAGAACCTTGGCCGGTCCATCATCAGTCTGGATGATCGTATCCGTCACGTGACCGTTGAACTTCTTGCGCCACGCCGGAAAGCCCTGCGCCTCGGCAATGGCGTCGATGGCCATGAACCCGGCATTGTGCCGGTTTCTCGCATATTTCGCGCCCGGATTGCCGAGCCCCACCAATAAGATCATGGCCGACAGTTAGCTCGTGTCCGCTAAAAACAAAAGGCGGGTGGGGGCCGTTCAGGACAGGTCAATCGCGCTTTCAACCCGGCTGATCCAGGCGCTGATCTGAGGGTAGGGGCCAAGGTCAAACCCGCCTTCCGGGGCCCACCGTGTGTAGGCGACCAGGGCCACATCGGCGAGCGAGAGCTGATCACCTGCAAACCAAGATTGGCGATCGAGGTGATCCTCCATCCGGTTCAGGGCCGCGAGACCACGCTCATATTGCTGGGGATCGAGTTCGTCATCGTCCTTGCCCAGCCACACCTTCTGGAACCGGCGACCAGCGATATGGGGTTCATGGCTGTACTGTTCCCAGAACAGCCAAGCCATCATTCTGGCATGGTCGAAGGCTGCGGCGGGCAGGAGCGAGCGATCGGCCGCCAACTCGCACAGATAAAGCATGATGGCATTGGATTCCGTCAGCACGTTGCCATTGGGCCAGCGGGCCATGGGCACCTTGGCGAAGGGGTTGACGGCGCGATAGGCGTGCGTGCGCGTGGCGCCCGCGACGAGGTCCATCTCGACAAAATCAAAGTCGAGGCCCACATGCCGGGCGACCCAGACCGTCTTCATGCAATTGCCGCTGCGACGCTCCCCGTAAAGCGTCAGCCGGTCGATAGATCTGTCTGGCATGGTCCTATCCTGTGTGTCCGCCTTATCCGTGTGCTGTCTTTCCGCCTTACGCAACGCAGAAATCATGGGCTGGCCGATAGGATTTCGCGCATGAAAAAGCCCGGCGCAGAGGCCGGGCTGATATCTCGTTTTGAAAAGCTCAGTCGCTTATTCGTCGACGTTGATCGCTTCAACTTCATCGGCGTCCGGCGTGTCTTCGTCAGACCCGGCAGAGCGCATTGCTGATGGCGCAGCGATCGTGGCAATCGTGAAGTCACGATCGGTCACGGTCAGTTCAACACCGTCTGGCAGCTTGACCGACGAAATGTGAATGGCGTCGCCGACATCGGCAGACGACAGGTCGCATTCCAACGCCTCAGGAATTGCCGTGGCGCTGGCCTTCACTTCGACTTCGTGACGAACGATATTCAGCACGCCGCCTTTATCGAGGCCTGGACACTTGTCCTGGTTCAGGAAGTGCATGGGCACGTTCACGGTCAGGCGGGTCTTGGAGTCAACGCGCATCAGGTCGACGTGCATCGGCAGGTCCTTGACGGGATCGACCTGGATGTCGCGGCCGATGACCTGCTGCTCTTTGCCGTCAACGCTGATTTTCGACAGAACGTCGATCAGGCGACCGGTCTGGTAGGCCTTGAGGACCTGGTTGTAGCGCAGCTTGATATTGGCAGGCTCCTGGTCACCGCCATACAGGACCGCAGGGACCCAGCCATCGCGGCGAACGGCGCGGCTGCCGCCTGTACCGGCGCGCTTGCGCAATTCACAGTCAAATACAAATGCATCAGTTGCCATCGTTATATCCTTTCAATCATCCCGCAAACAATTCGCTCAGGAGGTGTCCCTGATGTCCTCGGAATAAGAAATGCGGCACCCGTGGCGGGGCACCGCATTCCGGTTTCACCTGAAGTGCCGCGCTATAAGGGCGGACAGGCGTTGTGGCAAGGCCGTTTTGACAAGCGCCAGAGGCCGAGCTTACGCTTTGCGCATCAGAAGAAGGTTGGTTGACGACCCATGACCCCTAGCGCGCGCCCAGATCAATGGCAGGATCCCAGACGGTGGATCTGGCCTTTTGCCCTGACGCTTTCACTCGTCCCACTCTTTATTATCCTTGCCTATCCACTAAGCGGGCAACCGCTTCTGCTGCTGGCGCCCATCGTCCTGGGATTCGGGCTTGTACCTCTGCTGGATGCGATCGTGGGGGCGGACACGGCTAACCCCGCCGAAAAAGAAATGGAGGCGCTCAGCCGCGATCCCTTCTATGAAGCCGTCGCTTATGCGCTGATCCCGGCGCATTTTGCGCTTTTCATCGGTGCCGCGTGGCTGGCCACGACGCAGGCCATGCCCTGGTGGGGCTGGGTCGGGCTTGTTGCCGGGGTGGGCCTGATCAACGGCAACCTCATCAATATCGGGCACGAGCTGGGCCACAAGGGGGACCGTCGCAACCGCCTGATGGCCAAGGCTGCGTTATCGCTCTCCGGCTATGGGCATTTCACCATCGAGCATAATCAGGGGCACCACGTTATGGTCTCAACGCCGGAGGACTGCACCTCCGCCCGGTTGGGGGAGAGCGTCTACGCCTTCGGCTTGCGCGAGCTGCCGCAAACGTTTGCCAATGGCCTGCGCCGGGAGACAAGGCGGCTTGAGCGAAAGGGCCATGGCTTCTGGCATCCGGCCAATGACATCGTGCAGGGCTGGGCCATGACCTTGGCCGTGACGACAGTGCTGGTCCTGTGGCTGGGATGGGCCGCGTTGCCATTCATCCTCCTGCACCACGCTCTGTCTTGGATTGCGCTGACGGCTACGAACTATATCGAGCACTACGGCCTGTTGCGGCAACAGCGCGAAAATGGCCGATATGAGCCCTGTCAGCCCAAGCATTCGTGGAATGCCAATCAGCGCATTTCCAATATCCTGCTTCTGCAATTGCAGCGGCACTCGGACCATCACGCCTATCCGATGCGGCCCTATCAGTCGTTGAAAGACCATGCCGACGCGCCAAGCCTGCCCTCGGGATATCCGGGCTGCCTTCTCATGGCGGCGATCCCGCCCCTCTGGTTTGCGGTGATGGACCCCCGCGTCATGGCGTGGGCGGACGGTCGGGTGGAGAACGCCAATCTGTGTCCGCGCGCGGCGCACCGATATCAGGCGGGGTAGCGGCTATTACACCTTCTCTGCCAGCTTGATGGCGAGGCGACAGCCCGCGCCGATCACGCCTTTCAAGACCGAATAGCCAAACGCATCTTCGGCGCCCTCGCTGATCGCGGTGTCGTGATGCTCGAGCTCTTCCTCGCGAAACTTTTCGATCGTGGCTTTGAGTTCTGGCTCGTGATCGCCCAGTTCTCCTGCCTGCTCCGCGTAGTGTTTCTCGATCACGCTTTCGACGGCGGTGGTGCAGGCCATCGCCGCCTTCTCTCCCATCAGGGCCGTCCCCGCGCCGAGCGCGAAGCCTGCTGCATTCCACAAGGGCGCCAGCAGGGTCGGACGGGTGCCCGTCTGGCGCAGCAGCTCACTGAAGGTGGCGAGGTGAGGTTGCTCGCCTTCCTCCATCTCTTTCAGGAGGTCGGCCATCCGCTCTTTGCCCTTCACGCGGGAAAAGACCGCATGCTGACCACGATAGATCGTCACCGCGCCGTATTCGCCAGCATGGTCCACACGGAGCATTTCCTTGATGCGCGGTAGGCGGGGGCCGGGAAGGGTCGGGGTCTGGTCAGTCATTATACGCTCAGCTTTTCGCTTGCGACAGATGTAGGGCGGCGCTGCCACTGACGCCACGTGGCCCATCCGCACAGGGCCGCCATGCCAGCGGAGATAAGAGCGTTATATCCTGCCATGGAAATACCGAGCATACGCCAAGCGGCGATCTCGCAGGGGGGACCGTCGAGCCCCGGGCCATTCAGGCTGCCCAGAATGTCGTCGGCGCTGACTTCTGTCGTCAACGCCCCACCGCCCGCCGCGCAGCCCGCAGGACCATCCCAGAAGTCCCACTCCACCCCGGCATGGAACGCGCCCATGTAGGTCGAATAAAGATAGACAAGGGTAAGAAGCCCCAGACCGACGAGCAACAGGCGGGGATCAAGGACGAGGCGGGTCATTCCCAGCGCGATGAGCGAGACGAACAGGGCCGCCCAGTGCACTTCCCGTTGGGAGAGACACAGGAGGCAGGGGTCAAGCCCGCCGACCTTCTCAAACAGATGCGCCCCGGCAAGAAGCGCAGCCGATACCAGCGCGGATAAAAGGAGTGGGCGGGACGACGGGGTCACAAGGGCATTCAGCATGGAAGGGGTTTACCGGAATTGTTGGGCCCTGCCACCTGCCACACGACGCCTCATGCGCCGCCGGAGATCAGGCTCTTCACCATGTCCTTGAAGAGAAGATAGCCTTCTGGGCCATAGGTGATCAGCAGGAAAAGCAAAAGAAAGACCCAGGCCAGACCGATCATCAGCCCCAGAAGCACCAGAAGGCCGTCCCGTTCAAGCAGGCCGACAGCCGCAATGGCGACGCCGATACCGGGCGCGGTATTGGTGCCGGGCGCGGGCACGAGGATAGAGGCAGTGGGGATCAGCATCAGAGCGCCCACAATGCGAACGCCGACGCCGTCGGTCAGGACCGTCAGGCGGCGCGCAGCCAGTCGTTCGAGCCAACCGAGATACCGCTCCGCTTTACTCACCGTATGGCGCATGCCTTCGATCGCGAAGGTCCGTTCCTGAAGGGACTTGGGCAACCAGGGGGCTTCGCGGCCCATCGCCATCTGCGCCGCGAGGGCCAGCATGGGCAGCGCCACGATCTGCGGGATCCCCCACAGGAACGGGATGCAGCACGGCAAGGCGAGGATCAGGAGCATGAGGCCGAAAGCGCGTTCATCGAGCGCATCGATCAATTTGCCCAAGGTGGATTTCGGCCCCTTGAAAGCCTTTGGGTTATCGTCTTCCGCGGCCTCTGAGGGGCGATCCGAAACGGTGCTGAGACCATCGAGCGTCGTATAGAGCACGTGGGCAAGGCGATTATGCTGATGGTCGCTGCCGGCATGGTCGGTCATAGAAATACTCGCAAATTCGTCACGCCCGGCATCGGTTACACCGTTCACTTTCAGCGTCATAGGCGGCATGTCTGTTTTTTTGGTTGCCGGTGCCACGCATCCGCGCCTGCAGGCAACAAAGCTGTGGACACAAACGCGCAATTGGCTAAATGCACACCCTGCTCTTGTCTATGCGGGTGTGGCGGAATTGGTAGACGCGCCGGATTCAAAATCCGGTTCCGTGAGGAGTGTCGGTTCGAGTCCGACCATCCGTACCATAGACAGAACTTTTCCCAGTTTGGTGTGGCGACGTAGCGCGGTCCTCACGGGACCCGGGGTGAGGCAGATGACAACGCCCCTTTCACGGTCAGGCCGGTGCAAGGCTGAACGCAGCGGGGCAGTGGCGCGTGGGCCGGCGGCATCATATATTCAGGGCAAGATGATTTATGGGGATGTGATGCCGAAAGATCCAAAAGCGGGACCGAACAAATCGCCATCCGTCGATCCGGCGATCGAGCGCCTGATCGAGGATACCATCCGTTCCATGGGCCCTGTTGCGCCGGACGCTCTGCCACATCTTCTGCGTCAGCAGCTGGCTGGCAGGATTGCTGGCGAGATCGACGTCGAAACCTACATTGAGCGGATGGCGAAAGCGCCCCGCGCCCGGCGGTAGACTGCGGCGTGAGGTGTCGATTCGGTCATTTGACCGGCGCCTGTCGATGAAGCAAACTATTCATCTCTTTCGAGGCAGCTTCACGGCCCGCTCCTTGCGAAGCGGTCAGATGAAGCAGAGGCGGGATATGACAACCAGACACCCAAACAGGACACCCGGTTCAGGTCTCCTGCCGGTCGCGCTACTGTCCGTAGCGATCGGCGGCGCAGGGCTGTTGTCTATTGGCGCTACGGTTTTGAAGTCGGCTTTTTTCCCGGCAGAAGATGTCCCCGCGGTCATGGCCTCTCCTGTTGTGGCGGAAAAAATATCCCCAACCGCAGCGGCCCGTACGGCCGCTTCGCGGATCGTGATCAGCACAGCGCGCGAGGCCGAAATCGCCGGTGCTCAGCCGCCTGAGGCTGTCGAGATGGCAATGGCTGTGCCCATGCCCCGTCTTAAACCGCGCAAACCACGCCCGCGTCCCGACGGCATACCGGTCGTCCACGCTATAGACCCCTCAGCACAGTATATGGCGCCGCGCGGCCCGGTCGCGTTTGCCATGGCGGAAGATTTTACCGGCGGCCGTGAAAGCCTGTTCGCAGAATACGCTCAGGCACGGCTGCGTGACCGGACTGAACGTGCCTATTCAACACTCGTCCTCGCCCGGGGCGAGAACCTGGCGCAGATGCTGGAGGCTGTCGGCGCTCAGCCCGACCATATCGCATCTCTCCTGTCCACGGCCGATGAAGTATCACCGATCGCCAAGCTCCCGGCGGGGGCGGCCATCGACTATGCGTTCGACACCATTTTCGCAGAGTCGCCCGACGGTCAGCAGACTTATGAGCGTCGTCTGACACGGCTGCGCTTCCGCCCCGACGATCGCCATATCGTGACGGCATGGCGCCAACCCGATGGCAGCTATGACGCCCGCAACGAGGAAGTCGATGTGGAGCGACGCTACGCGGCGGTCGGCGGTGTCATCCGCCACAGCCTGTTCGCTGCGGCTCAGCGTTCCGAGATCCCGCCTGAGGTGATGTCAAAATTCGCGAACCTGTTTCTGTACGATATCGACTTTGCCCGGGACATTCATGGCGGGGATCGGTTCGAGACCGTGTACGAAGTGTTCTACGATGAGCAGGGACAATATGTCGGCTCCGGCGATATCGTTTTTGCGGCCCTGACCTGGTCGGGCAAGCGCCACGCCAAGGGCTATTACCGCTTCACCGGCGCTGAAGGCATGGATACGCCGTATTTCGATTTCAACGGTGAGAGTGCAAGCCGGCTGTTGATGAAGACACCGATCGAGGGCGCGCGCGTGACGTCCGGCTTTGGCAAGCGTCAGCATCCGATCCTCGGCTATACCAAAGATCATAATGGCGTGGATTTTGGGGCCCCCAGCGGGACGCCCATCATGGCCGCCGGTGACGGCAAGATTGTCCGAGCCGATGTCTTTGGCACCTATGGCAATTACGTGCGCATCCAGCACGCCCACGGCTATTCGACCGCATATGCTCACCTCAAAGGCTTCGCCAAGGGGCTGAAGGCCGGCAGCAAGGTGCGACAGGGCGATATTATCGGCTATGTCGGGACGACCGGCCGGTCCACCGGGCCCCACCTGCATTACGAGGTCTATAAGGCCGATGCGCGGCAAAATCCGATGACGCTGGAAGTTGCCAATGGCCGCGTGCTTGAAGGCCAAACGCTGCACGAATTCGCGCAGTATCGCGACTATGTGGATACCATCCGGGTCTATCCTCAGACGGTGCTTGTCGCAACGAATGAGTAACCCTATCAGCCGATAAGTGCCTGCAACTGGCCCCGCTTTGGCGGGGTGACCGGCGCAGGGCCCCAGCCCTGTGCTGCCACCTTTTCGCGTAAAGGCGTTGTATCTCCTGTGTCTGATCCTCATGAAACCGTCCGTATCTCCTCTCTGCTTGCCTCACGTCTTTGCCATGACCTGGTCAATCCGGTCGGCGCGCTGAACACCGGGCTCGAAGTCTTCAATGAGGAGACGGATCCGGAAATGCGCGAGCATGCGATCCGGCTGATCCAGGAGAGCACGACGAAGACGATCGCCCTGTTGTCGTTTGCCCGATTCGCTTTCGGTTCCAGCGGCGCATTTGAGGGCGAACTCGATATGTTCGAGGCCCGCAAACTCGCACTGTCACTGTTCGAGCATTACAAGGCTGAGCTGAAATGGGAACTTGATGTGCCCATGATGCCGAAGTTCCGGGCACGTGCGCTGTTGAACATGCTTCTGATGGCCGAAAAATCCGTGCCGCGAGCGGGCAGCACGGTCACCGTCAGCGGCGATGTGAACCGGGTGATGATCTCCGCCGAAGGGCCCAAGATCAAATATAGCGACGAGGTCAAGGCGTGCCTCGCGGGTGAGAGCACCGAATTGGCGGCGAAGGAAACGCCCGCCTATCTTGCCTATCTTCTCGCGCGCTCTGGCGGGGACAGCATCAGCGCTGATTTCGCGTCTGAGGAGAATCTCATTTTCACGATCGCCCCAGCGGCGAGTTGATAGACATTAAACCGCCAAATTGTCCGACTATTTTGCGTCAGGGCCCACCGAACCGGTAAAATTTAACGTTCCCGTTCACCACAATTTCAGGGCGGGACCCGTAAACCGGTCGTCGGGGAGGCCACCCGAAAGGGTGTTCACCGGGGGCTTTAGAGCGAGCAAACTGATACGATGACGACATGCCTGGTCATTGAAGATTCTGATGTCGTGCGCGAGGTGATGTGCAAGATCCTCCGCGGACTGGGAATAGACGTTCTTGAGGCGGACGGTCTGGCGACCGCTGTGCCTGTCGCTGAAAATGACAGGCCCGACCTCATTTTTCTCGACTGGGATCTGCCGCATTTCGGCGCACTCGACTTTCTGCGCTCGACTTTCGTTTCGCTACGAGAACGCCGTACACCAATGGTGTTATGTGCTACCGAATATGATCCGCGCCAGATCGCGCTCGCCAAGGCCGCCGGGGTCGAGTATCACCTTCTGAAGCCATTCGACCCTGCGGCCATCCGCGCTCTTTTGCGCAGGATGCAGATTGTCGTGGATGTACCTGCGAACCTGATCGATCCGAGTGAGGACGAATCAGGCCATTTCGTGCAGAAGATGGGTCAGCGCTGATCGCACCGTCAGTAAGCGGATGAAAGATCGGCTTCCCTGAGGATATAGGTGGCGGTAAACCCGTGAGCTGGTCTGTGTGGCCGCCGCGATATAGACGAGCCCCACAGGTTTCTCTGCCGTTCCACCACCAGGCCCTGCAATACCCGTGACAGCAAGCGCCAGATCCGCCTCCGCCTTGCGGCACGCCCCATTGACCATGGCAATGGCGACCTCGGCGCTAACGGCCCCGTATCGTTCAAGATCGTCCGTCGAAACATCAAGCATGTCCTGCTTGGCCTGGTTCGAATAGGTCACGAAGCCATGGGTAAAAGTGGCTGATGCCCCGGGAATGTCCGTCAACGCCGCTGCAATCAGGCCACCGGTGCAGGACTCTGCTGTGGTGATCTTCATGCCGCGTTCCGTGGATCTTTTAATCAGTGTACGCGCGCGTTCTTCAACAAGACTGTCCATTCATGCCTCCATCGGCAGTTGGACGGATACGATGGCCTGACAGGCCAAGCCTTCGCGCCGTCCGGTGAAGCCAAGCTGTTCGGTGGTGGTCGCCTTGATCGCCACCCGGCTTGGCGCGACCTCGAGCAGGGCGGCAATCCGTTCAGCCATGGCATTGCGGTGGGGCCCGATCTTCGGTGCCTCGCAGATAATCGTCAGGTCGACATTCACGATGCGTCCGCCTTTATCACGAACGATTTTGGCGGCATGTTTGAGAAATATGTCAGATGCCGCGCCGCGCCATTGTTCGTCTGACGGGGGGAAGTGCTGGCCGATATCGCCCGCTGCGATCGTGCCGTATAGCGCGTCTGTGATGGCGTGCAGGACGGCGTCGGCGTCGCTATGTCCTTTGAGTTTATGGGTGTGCGGAATATCAATACCGCCAAGCGTGATGTAATCCCCGGCCTCGAACTGGTGGACGTCGTAGCCCATGCCGATGCGTGTTTCACGTTGGCTGCTCAGGATCATCTCGGCCAATTGGAAATCTTCCTTGAAGGTCACTTTTATGTTTGTCGGTTCGTCCGGCACCAGCGAGACATGAATGTCCTGGCGTTCCAATAGTGAGGCATCATCTGTCGCAATGCCGGGCTCGGCGTCTTCATGAGCGGCGCGGATCGTCGCGTAGCGAAAGCCTTGCGGCGTCTGGGCACGCCACAGTCCGTACCGTGACACGGTCTCCGCGATCCCGCCGGCCGTCGTCTCCCGCTTGAGCGTATCGGCGACGGGCAGGGCAGCAATCGCCCCCTCCGCCGTAGAGAGTGCGTCGATCACCCGATCAATGGTTTGGGAACTGACAAACGGGCGGGCGCCATCGTGAATTAGAACATAGGACGGATCGTCCGCCTGAAGTGCACGCAGACCTTCACGCACAGATGCCTGACGGTCAGTGCCGCCGACGACCGGTGGGCGCAGGCCGGCTATCCCTTCCACAGCGAGGGCATATTGTTCATGATCGGTTTCACCAATCACGACCTGAACGCCATCGACTCGGGGATGGTGTGCGAAGGCGAGAACAGTTCGCCGGAGCATTGAGACACCTCCGATCGATGCATATTGCTTGGGGATCGAAGTGCGCGCCCGGGCGCCGCGGCCGCCGGCAACAATGACGGCGATGATTTGATTTGAGGACATACCCCTCAATGCCAGATGCACAACATCCTCGCCAGAGGCTGCAAATGGTTCCACTGTTTTTGATGAAGGAACGGAAAGCCCGATGCATCGTTAAGCATCGGGTGGACAGATGCGGGAGGGCGGCATGGAGCGGTACCGGTACGGGGAAATTGACGATCGTCGTGGTGTCATGGGTTGGATGACAGGGCTTATCCTTGCTATCCCGCTGTCGGTTGGCGCTTTCCTGGGAGGCCGTTGGCTTGCCGGCCGGTTCTGTGAGGGAACGGCCTGTGAGGCTGTGGCGCCTGCATCGGATGTCCTTCTTCAGAATTTTGAGCCCTTGGGCGATATGGTCAGTTGGGCGGTGGTCATTGCCATTGGCCTCGGCGTGCTCGTCTGGTTCGCGCTGGCGTCCTATCCGCGCAAGATTGCATTGGCGTTTGTGCTTTTGCTCGCGATCGCATTCCTGGGCTTCATGGTCCCGGGACAGGGCGACGAGATCATCGACATCATTGAAGAGCCGCTGGAGGACGTCCTGCCCGTGACAACCGCAGCCGCGACGCCAATCCCGGTGGAGCCCGAATGCCCGGCGGGCAATTTTTTCAATGGCGCAGGGTGCTCGCCGTGCACCGAAACGGCGATGAGTCCGCAGCCATCGGCACTCTATTTTGCGCCGCTGAAATTCGATGCTGCCTGGCAATATGCCGATGACCAGCGATATTACCGCCTCGCTGACACGGCTGCGGCGGCACCCTATCGGGCACTGACAGATCTCGTGATCGATGGCAGCGTTTCCGCAGGGGGGCAGGCGGTCTGTGCCTCAGGTGCCATTCTTGTGATCGGCTCTTCGTCTTCGGACGGCCCCCTGGACCGGAATCGGGCGCGGGCAAAACGTCGTGCTGACCATCTGGCCTCTCAGGTGGCGCGCACCTGCCCGAATGCCACGGCCATTTATGCCCTGTCACTCGGTCAGTCGACGGCCAGCGTCGATACCGATACGGACCGGATGCTGACCGTCATCGGGCTCGACACGCCGGACGGATCGCCCGTGACCCGCGCCAAGCTGGAGCAGGAGCTTGGCTACGTCCTCTCGCAGGGTACGCACGGGGCCACGTTGCTGAGCCGCCATGACAGCTTCCCCCAGTCCGGGTGGGAATGGGTCGAAGGTGCCAGTGGCAAGGCGGATATCCGCATTATGGATCGGCCCTACGAAACTATTACGCGTCTTCGTGAGGATGCGCCGGATACTTGCCTGACCATGTCGGCTTCGCTGTAGAGGATCAGGGCGGGGCGCGATTTTGGTCTTTACAAACCCGGGCCTTTCCCCCAAACGCGCGATCTTCGGAAGCAATTCCGTCCCTGTCCGAGATCGCTAGGCAGGTGCACCGCACCGCTAAGTCCAAGTGTAGATGAGGGTGAGAAGTGAGATGCCCCCTTCGGGAGGGAGCTTACGATCGCTTTTATTGTCTGGGCAGGCTCCACGCCATATGGCGGCCGGAGCCTTTTTGTTGGCCATGTTCCTGTGGGGATGTGGTGCGACGAGGTCCCGGTTTCCTTTGGCCCGTTTGAAACCAGGCATGCTCGCACCGCGGGTTTGCCTTACCTAAGGACCGTACTCATGCCCTTGAACAGGCAACAGAAATCGGACCAGGTCGAATGGATCTCGAATGTCCTTGAGGGCAACGAGGTCTTGGTCGTGATGGAAAACAAGGGGTTGACCGTCGCTGCCGTCTCCAAGCTGCGTAACGAAATGCGCGCCGCTGGTGGTGGTATCAAAGTGGTGAAGAACCGCTTGGCCAGGATCGCGCTGCAGGGTCGTCCGGGTGGTGATGCTACGAGCGCGCTTTTCGCGGGCCCGACAGTCATCGCCTATTCGGCAGATCCTGTAACTGCACCGAAAGTCATCACGAATTTCGTGAAGGACAATGACAAGCTCGTCGTTCTTGGCGGCTTGATGGGTGAGACCGCCATGGATGCCAAAGGCATCGAGGCCCTCTCCAAAATGCCTTCGCGCGAAGAGATCATTGCCTCGATCGTTGGTTGTGTCATGGCCCCCGGCGCCAATCTGGTGTCCGCCATCACAGCACCTGCAACGAACCTGGCTTCTATCACCAAAACCCTGGCCGAGCGCGAAGACGCGTAACGCTCACCCCAATCTGACTATTCCTAGGAGAATTTCCCATGGCAGACATCAAAGCCCTTGCCGAACAACTGGTTGGCCTGACACTTCTCGAAGCCAACGAACTGAAGAACCTGCTCAAAGACGAGTACGGCATTGAGCCAGCTGCTGGCGGCGCCGTCATGATGGCTGGCCCAGCTGACGCCGGTCCTGCTGCAGAAGAAAAAGACGAGTTTGACGTCGTTCTGGTCGACGCTGGCGACAAGAAAATCAACGTTATCAAAGAAGTCCGCGCCATCACCGGCCTGGGCCTCAAAGAAGCCAAAGACCTCGTCGAAGGCGCTCCAAAGCCCGTCAAGGAAGCTGTTTCCAAAGGCGAAGCCGAAGAGCTCAAAAAGAAACTCGAAGAAGCTGGCGCCAAGGTCGAACTCAAGTAGTTCAACCCTCTCGTCCCGCTTTGTCGGATCGAACGGAACCCCGGTGCTCAGCGCCGGGGTTTTTGTTGTTCTGAAGAGGGCGTCTCTTGCAGCGACGTTCTATCAGCCACCGAAATACATTTTCAGATTTTCATTTCGCTCAAAATGTGCCAGAGACAGTGCCACTTTTCGGGAACAGTTTCGGGGCAAATTAGTAAAGTTGGCGGCCTAATGCGCTGCAACAAGGGATGGCGTTATGTCGTTTTGTGATCAGGCAGGCGCGCGGGAAAGTTCCATTGAACTGTTCAGTGAGCCCACATCAACTCTCCTTGCCATCCTGTCGGCCAGCCCGGACTGTGTCAAACTGGTTGAAATTGACGGAACCCTCTCTTTCATGAGCCGCAACGGACAATGTGCGATGCAGGTCGACGACTTCGCGCTTCTGGAAGGGTGCGAGTGGGAAAGCTGCTGGCCCGCAGAGACCCGGCCTCGCATTCGCGCCGCGCTTGCGGAAGCGGCCGCTGGCCACACCGACCGGTTTTCTGCCTGGTACCCCACCATGAAGGGCGCGATGCGGTACTGGGACGTCACCGTCTCGCCGATCATTGCAGAAGACGGGTCGATCGAGCGTTTCCTCAGTGTCTCACGCGATATCACGCCGCCTAAAGCCGCCGCGCCGGATGGGCCGTCGGGCAATCTGTCCGAGCCTGTCACGACGGGCGTGTCAAATCTTGCACGCAAATGGCAGGACGACCTGCAGAATGCGGATATTCGCAACGTGCTTGATCCTATCGCGACGGCCGTTCGTAATTATTTCGATATGCGTTCCGTGGTCATTGCACTGGCGCAAGATGACGATCTCATCTGCACGGCCGCAAAGGCGGCACCGTCGAAGCCGATGCTGGTGTCAAAAGCCATGGCTTTGCAGGCGCTGGAAGGAAGGACGCCTACTTCTGCCGTCGAAGACGTCGCTCATCATCCGCAATATCGCGGCCTGGAACAGAGCGACAATGGCGAAACAATCGCCTTCTTCGCAACGGCACACATCGTCAATGACGACGGAGCGCGACTTGGGCTTTTGTGCGTCTATGACGATAAGGCGCGGCCCTTTACCCAGCGTGATGCAACGGTGTTGGAACTGTTCTCGGGCCAGATCGCTGCAAAGCTTTTAAAAAACCAGGCCGCCGCTGGACCCGGAGCTGTCTTCAGTCGCGAGCTGAAACATCGGCTGAGCAATAATTACGCTCAGCTGACGTCCCTGGTGGGTCTGACGGCCGCCAGCGCGGAAACAAAAGAAGAGCTGGCGCGAGACCTCAAGGAGCGAATGGCCATTCTGTCCCGGACACAGGTCGGTATCCTGGTCGGCAATTATCAGTCGGCGGATATCGGGTCTGTCATCCGTGAAGTTCTGGGTGACACTGACGATGTCACGGTGAATTTGGACGGGCATCTGGTCCTGAATGAACAGGCGCTGTTTCTGCTGGCCCTTTGCGTCAGCGAGCTGGTGAACAATTCCCGCAAATACGGGGCCTTGGCCGCGATGGAAGGCGATATCGACCTGTCGGTGAGCGGTGATGATCTCGTCACTTTGCGCTGGACCGAGGAATTGACCTCGGTCGAACCGCCGACTGGCGGTTTCAATTCTCAGATCCTGCAGCGGCTCGTGCCGCGTGGCCTTGTCGGAGAAGCCACTCAAACCGTCGACGACAAACAGTTCTGCTACAGTCTGACCGTTTCCCGGGCCAAACTCGACCATGGCGGGCAAGGGGCGGCCTGATCGTCTGCCACCCCGAGCCCATCGCCATCAGGGTTGGGGCACGCCGAAATCGGGCAGCGATATCACGATGGGGTCTGTCGACACTGTTTCCCTGCGCATGAACGCCTGAATCCGCGCCGTCACATCGGGTGAACTCACGAAGAGATTGTGCCCCGCATTGACGACCATGATCTGGGTGACATGGCTGAGACCGGCGACCGCCTCGGCTTGGCCGTCAGGATAGGTCCGTCCGTCCAGGGTGCCGGTCAGCAGTAGCGTCGGCACGTCGCTGACAGGGCCTTTGCGAAACTCATCGCCAAGGTCGAGACCGTCCACGGTCCGGTTCAGCTGGGGCATGGGGAAGTTGAGGGCGTCGCCAAGAAGGGCGTCGCGGGCTTCACCTGTGACCAGGGCCAGGCGGTCCTCGGAAATCCCCGAGGCGACGTCCATCATGGTCGACATCAGTTGGAAGGAGATCGGCTCTCCGGGCGAGTAGAAATAGCTCATCACGCGCTGGAAGGGTTCGTAGCTTCCAGCCTCTACGGCCTTGTACATCCACAGAAGCTGAACGGCGTTTTCCGGGTCGGCGATCATCGCGCTGGCGATCTGTTGAATGGTCCGGCGATCAAGGACAACGGATGTCGTGCCGCCATCTTTGGCCGGAAGGGTTACGGTAGCAGGCGCCTCGTCCAGATTTGCGTGGACAGACCGGATCATCGCCTTGATGTCAGGTAACACGGCGGCGGCGGCCGCATCGGTGTTCACCGCCACCTGCAGGCGGTCGAAATAGGCATCGGTCTCCGATGGCCGCTTCACGGTCTGGTCTAGCCCTTCAGCGCTCGAAATGACCACGCGGTCGATGACCGGCTCAAAATCCTTGAGCGCGGCGAGCGCAAGGTGGCTGCCATATGACGTGCCCCACAGCACCATTTTCTCGGCACCAAGATGCTCGCGCAAGCTATTGAGATCCGCCGCGTTTTGGACGGTTGTATAGCCCAACACATCCACGCTCTGGCGGCTCCATTCATCCACACATTCCTTGAGGGCCTGCTGATAAAGGCGTATCAGTTCGGAATCGCTGACACCGCGGTCTTCCGGCACGTGGACGCTGGAGGTGCATGGCGGCACGTCAGCGCTTTGTCCGGTGCCGCGCTGATCAAGCGCGATCACATCGCCGAACTCCCTCATCGCCTGAAAAAGCGGAAAGCGTCGGGCGCGAGCTGTCCCAATGCCAGAGCCACCCGGGCCCCCGGCGAGATAGATGATGGGCGGACCGGATGTGTCTCCGGTCGCGGGAAATCGGATATAGCTGAGGGTGAGCTCGCGGCTATCGGCCGCCAAGCGGTTTTCAGGTACTGTGAAGCTGCCCGCAAAGGCGGCGACCGTCTCACCGCTCTGCGCTTCGAACTGGATTTCGGTTTCGCCGGGAGGCGCCGCTGTCGCGGCCACGGGCAGCAGGGCAGCTATTCCAGCGGCGGCGATGAGGCAGGGAAAACGTATCATGAGGAGCTCCTGTTCTGGTGCTCCCCATCTGGGGCTGCCGGGTTCGCCGCGTCGCCTCGCAATCGGCGAGCGGTCGGGAGTTTTCGGCGAATGGTGATGGGCGACCGTTCACCGACGGGGTAGGACGCCGTATGCGCGCTCTCCTCACTTTCCTTCTGGTCCTGCCGTTTCTGTTTTCGTTTCTGTTTCCTGGGCCCGTAAGCGCTCAGCGCTATCCGGTGCTCACGCTGCAGTCGCCTCAGGTCTGCCCCGCAACCCTGGAGGAGACCACACCGCCGTTGGGCGATACCTCCGGCTGCCAGTCGGTTGGGCATGGTCAGATCGATCCGCAGGACACGCTCGTGTGGATTTGCGGGACGATTGAGCTCACGGCGGCCACGATCGAAGATCCGCGACCTCTTGGCTTTTACGTGTCGGGGAAGGGCACGCGCGCCGTTTACGTCAATGGTCAGCCGATTGGCAGCGACGGTGCTCCTGGCGCCACCGCGAACGATGAACAGCCGGCCCAAATGGACAGCGTGTTCTATCTGCCTCGCGACGTCGTGCTGGTGGGGGCTAATGATATTGCCGTCAAAATGTCGGCACGGCGGGGCCTGCTCCACCTTGCCTATCCGGTGCATCTGATCGCGATCGGGCCCTTTCAGGAACCCTCGGACATGATGCTGAGGGCCTATTGGCCATCGCTTTTGACATTCGGTGTGTTCGCTGTCGGCTTCATCTATTTCGGGATGATGGCGGCCTACCGGCGCGACCTCGCAGGGTCGCTGTTGCTGACACTCATGTCCGTCTTCGCGGCAGGCCAACTGGTCACGGAAATGGCGCGAAGCCTGTTTCCTTATCTCTATCCCTATCATGATCTGCGGCTGATCCTGATTGTCGTCTTTTCACTGGGATTTGGTCTGTGCCTGCTGGGTCAGCTCTTCCTTCGCTTCCCGCTGTCAAACCGCAGATGGGTGGCGGGAATCACCATCGGCCTCACCCTGTTGAAGGTGGCCTTCACGCCCGGTTTCGATGGCAAGGCGGCGATGGCAGTCTTCATGCCCGCAATCGCGGGGACTGTTCTTTGTGCGTATTGGGCCGCCAAGCGACAGCCCCTCGCGCTCCGCTATCTGGCTGCGATGATCATCTTCTCGCTGACAATCATGATTTTCGCCGAGCAATTCCTCAACACACTGTTCTTCTTTTCCGTCGCCGCGCTGCTGATTTTTCTCTTCGCCCAGCAGGCGCGTTTTCTGATCGAGAGTGAAGAGCAGCGACGGGAAGAGGCGAGCCGGGCTCACCGTCTCGAGCAGGCGCTGGAAAATGCGACCCGGCGGGACGAGGGTCTGAGCCTGACCGTCCGTAGCGCCGGGCGGTTGGAAAGAATTGCGGTGTCTCAGCTGGCGGTCTGTTCGGGTGCAGGCGATTATGCCGAGTTGTGCCTGATGGATGGTCGGAAACTCCTGCACCAGGGCCGGCTCGCGGAGCTTGAGACCGCATTGCCTGCGACGTTCCTGCGGGTCCACCGCTCGCACATCGTCAATGCCGAAGCCGTCGAGAGCCTGTCGCGCGACCCATCCGGGACAGGTTCTTTGACCCTGACCAACGGGATGTGCGTGCCGGTGAGCCGGCGGATCATGCCGCAGGTCAAGCGCGCTCTCGCCTGAGCGTCTAAACGGAAGAAACCCCGGCTGGGGGCGCCGGGGTTTCCACTGGGTAGGGAGGGACTCATGCGCATTGGGGAGTGCGCAGGACCACTATGACCGACCCGGATTGTCAAACTTCTAAAGGAAAAAGGTAAGATCAATTTACCGTGTTTTCCTGCTGTCAGCGTGGTGCGCGTTCTGGCCTAGTCGCGGATCGACCAGCCCGCTGCCCGGGCAATCACTGGAGCAATCGTGTCCGCCATGGTGCGCGCCGTGTCTGGTCCGGGATGCCAGTCGCAGCCATAGACGTGACCCGACTTTGCCCAGGGCAGATAGACGTAATCGGCCTGGCCGCCCGCCTTTTCGAACCGGCTTATGGCTGCTTTGACCCCCATGACGGCTTTGCTGTCCGGCGCGCCGCTCACCATCGGCCCAACCGCCGAGACGATCTCCGCTTCAGGATATTGCGCGTGAACGGAGTAGAGCAGAGCCTCGTAATTGTTCACGAAAGAATGCTGCGGATCCCAGGTCGAGAAGTCATTGGTCCCCAGATTGATGACCACCACATCGGGCACGTACCGCGTCGGTGCCCAATAGTGATCAAAATTGTCCGGGACGCCCAGATTGAGATTGGCGAGCATATTGGGCGCTTGGCCATTGCCGTAATTATAGACGGCGCCACGGCCTGAGATCGCGACCAGATGGTAGTCCGACTCCAGCTGCTGGGCGGTCTGGACCGCATAGGCCTGTTGGGGAGAGGCAGTGTCGACGGAATAATGACAGGTCTCGTCCGGGCCGGTGGTGCCGTAACCGGCAGTGATCGAATCGCCGATGAACAGGATTTTCCGCGCTGGCGCGTCCATGGGGTAAACCGTGCCCTCGGCTTCAATGCCGATGACCGTGGTCGGCCCCGAATCAAAGGCCTCGGTCCGGCGGCGGATTTCGATCCGCTTGCGGGCGGGCGAAGCCGACTTGAATATCGTGTATGTGTGACGGCCAGCATCAAGCCGCAGTTCCTGCACCTGACCATCAATGATGACATCGAAGATCGACTTGCCGCCATCCTCGGCGGTCATGGTCATCTCCGTGCCTTTGAAATCGAATGCGAATCCGCTGGCGGGCCAGCCGATGACGACGGCGCCGGCGTCTGTCGTGCCGTACCGTCCCAGCATGGCGGTGTTTTCAGGCAGCCGGTCAGTGGGCTGGGCCGTGGCAAGCCGTGTTCCATCGACGATCGTCTCGTCATCATTGTCGACAATGACAACACAGCCTGTTGTAAGGCTTCCAGCGGCAATCAGCGCGGCCATGGAAATTGAAAATCGCATCGCGGTCCTCCCGGTTATGGGCCTGCTGTAACCGATTTTATCGGTCTGATGCTGCCTTTTTTGCCGGAATTGACCACTGAACGTGACATCTGCGGAAAATGCGGCAATACCCCTTGCTTAACTAGCGAACCGGCGCTATTTGGCCCTTCCCCCGGGGTCGGCGGCCGGGGACAGGCTGTGCACGTGCGACGTATAATCGTTAAGAAAAACTGAATTGGTGTGACGCGGGTTCGCGTCCTTGTCCTTTGGCATTTTGCCAAGTTGGCGGGGGCGCTGTTTTGCGTTTTGTAAAGCGGGCGGTAGTCGCGTCGTTCCGCAGAAACGAAAGCCCGACACCCACCCAAGAGGGACTCAATGGCGCAAAGTTTTGTCGAGAAAAAGAGAATTCGCAAGGGTTTTGGCCGCATCGGTGATGCGGTCGAGATGCCGAACCTGATCCAGGTTCAGAAGGAAAGCTATGAAGCCTTCCTGCAGCGGTTCGTAAAACCCGAGCAGCGGAAACGCGACGGGCTGGAAGCAGTCTTCAAATCGGTTTTCCCGATCTCTGACTTCACGGATACCGCGCGTCTGCAGTATGTTTCGTACGAGTTCGAAGAGCCAAAATTCGACACCGACGAATGTATGCAGCGCGACATGACCTATGCTGCGCCACTGAAGGTGAAGCTGCAGCTGGCCGTGTTCGAGGTCGATGAGGACACCGAGTCCAAATCGCTGAAGGATATCAAGGAACAGGAAGTCTACATGGGCGACATGCCGCTCATGACGGACAATGGTACCTTCATCATCAACGGGACCGAGCGCGTCATTGTTTCCCAGATGCACCGCAGCCCGGGCGTGTTCTTCGACCACGACAAGGGCAAGACCCACTCGTCCGGCAAGCTGCTGTTCGCAGCCCGGATCATACCGTATCGCGGCTCTTGGCTCGATTTTGAATTTGACCCCAAGGACATCGTCAACGTCCGTATCGACCGTCGGCGCAAGCTGCCGGCCACGACACTGCTTTATGCGCTGGGTCTCGACCAGGAAGACATCCTCGCCCTGTTCTACAATGCCGTGGAGCACAAGGCGATCGAGGGCGGCTTCACGATGCCGTTCAACGCCGACCGCCTCAAGGGCACGAAATCCGATCGCGATCTGATCAATGCAGACACGGGCGAAGTGGCCGTTGAAGCGGGCAAGAAGATCACGGCGCGTACCGTCAAGCAGCTCGAAGAAGAGGGCGTCAAAAACTTCCTCCTCGGTGCTGACGAGATGGTCGGCCGTTATTTCGCCAAGGACATTGTCAATCGCGAAACGGGTGAGCTTTATGCGGAAGCCGGTGACGAGATCACCGAGGACACGCTGGAGCAGCTGGCTGAGCTTGAGATCACCGAGTTCGAAACCCTCGATATCGATCACATCAATATCGGTGGCTATCTGCGCAATACGCTGCATGCGGACAAGAACCGCAATCGCGAGACCGCGCTGATCGACATCTATCGCGTCATGCGTCCAGGTGAGCCACCCACACTCGAGACCGCCGAAGCGCTTTTCTCAGGCCTCTTCTTCGACGAAGAGCGCTATGATCTGTCCGCTGTGGGCCGGGTCAAGATGAACATGCGCCTTGGCTTTGACGATGTGTCCGATGAGCAGCGCACGCTGCGCAAGGAAGACATTACGTCTGTCCTGCAGACCCTCGCGGACTTGCGCGATGGCAAGGGCGAAATCGACGACATCGACAATCTCGGCAACCGCCGGGTGCGTTCGGTCGGCGAGCTCATGGAAAACCAGTATCGCGTCGGCCTTCTGCGGATGGAACGCGCGATCAAGGAACGCATGTCGTCGGTCGAGATCGACAACATCATGCCGAACGACCTGATCAACGCAAAGCCTGCTGCAGCGGCCGTGCGCGAGTTCTTTGGCTCCTCCCAGCTGTCGCAGTTCATGGACCAGACCAACCCGCTGTCCGAGATCACGCACAAGCGGCGTATGTCGGCCCTCGGCCCTGGCGGTCTGACCCGCGAGCGCGCCGGCTTTGAGGTGCGGGACGTTCACCCGACCCACTATGGCCGGATCTGCCCGATTGAGACGCCAGAAGGTCCGAATATCGGTCTGATCAACTCGCTCGCGACCCATGCGCAGGTCAACAAGTACGGCTTCATCGAAAGCCCGTACCGCAAGGTCGAAAACGGCAAGCTGACCAATGAAGTGGTCTATCTGTCGGCTGTGGAAGAGGCGCGTTACAACATCGCCCAGGCCAATGCCGAAGTTGATGACAACGACATGCTGGCCAACGACTTCGTGAACTGTCGTGCAGGCGCCCTGCGGGATGCCATGCTCGTACCGCGCGAAGACGTGCACTATATCGACGTGTCGCCGAAACAGCTCGTTTCCGTCGCCGCGGCGCTGATCCCGTTCCTTGAGAACGATGACGCCAACCGCGCGCTCATGGGCTCGAACATGCAACGCCAGGCTGTGCCTCTGCTGCAGGCCGAAGCACCGTATGTCGGCACGGGGATGGAAAAAGTCGTGGCCCGGGATTCCGGCGCTGCCATTGCTGCCCGTCGTCCGGGTTTTGTCGAGCAGGTGGACGCCCAGCGCGTCGTTATCCGCGCGACGGAAGAAACCGACACGACCAAACCCGGCGTCGACATTTACAACCTGCGCAAATTCCAGCGCTCGAACCAGAACACCTGTATCAACCAGCGTCCGCTGGTGAAGATCGGGGATACGGTTCAGGCCGGTGACATCATCGCCGATGGTCCGTCGACGGACCTGGGTGAGCTGGCGCTGGGCAAGAACGTGCTGGTCGCGTTCATGCCGTGGAACGGCTACAATTTTGAGGACTCGATCCTGATTTCAGAGCGCATCGTGCGCGACGACGTCTTCACCTCGATCCACCTGGAAGAGTTCGAAGTGTCCGCCCGCGACACCAAGCTCGGCCCTGAAGAGATCACTCGGGACATCCCGAACGTCTCTGAAGAAGCCCTGCGCAATCTCGACGAAGCCGGGATCGTGGCCATCGGTGCCGAAGTGCACCCAGGCGACATTCTCGTCGGCAAGATCACGCCAAAAGGCGAAAGCCCGATGACGCCGGAGGAGAAACTGCTCCGCGCCATCTTTGGTGAGAAAGCCGCTGACGTTCGCGACACCTCGCTGAAACTGCCTCCTGGCGTTGCCGGTACGGTGGTCGAGGTCCGTGTCTTCAACCGCCACGGCGTTGAGAAAGACGAGCGTGCGATTGCCATCGAGCGTGAGGAAATCGACCGTCTGGCGAAAGACCGCGACGACGAACTCGCGATCCTTGAGCGGAACATTTTCGGTCGTCTCGAAGAAATGCTCGTCGGCGCCGAAGCCGTCTCCGGTCCTAAAGGCTTCCCGAAAGGTGAAGTGACCAAGGACGCGCTGAAAGAAGCCGGCCGGACCCTGTGGTGGAAAGTCGGCCTCGCCGATGAAGCCAAGATGGCCGAGATCGAAGGTCTCAAGAAGCAGTACGACGAAAGCCGTGCCCGCCTCGAAGCCCGCTTCGACGACAAGGTCGAAAAGCTGCAACGCGGTGACGAACTGCCGCCCGGCGTGATGAAGATGGTCAAGGTTTTCGTGGCTGTGAAGCGCAAGCTGCAGCCCGGTGACAAGATGGCCGGTCGTCACGGCAACAAGGGTGTCATCTCGAAGATCGCGCCGATGGAAGACATGCCGTTCCTCGAAGACGGCACACCTGTCGACATCGTGCTCAACCCGCTGGGCGTGCCATCGCGCATGAACGTCGGTCAGATTCTTGAGACGCACCTTGGCTGGGCTTGCCGGGGTCTCGGCCGCGATATCGGTAACGCGCTGGAAGCGTGGAACCGTGATGGCGGCGAGCGTCAGGCCTATGTTGAGAAGCTCAAGGAAGTTTACGGCGCCGATCAGGAAATGCCGGATGACGACTATGAGCTGAAAGAGCTGGGTCAGAACCTCGTTCGCGGCGTGCCGATCGCCACCCCTGTCTTCGACGGGGCGCGGGAAGCTGAGATTGTCGAGATGCTGAAAATGGCCGGTCTCCATGAGAGTGGTCAGGTGACGCTGCATGACGGCCGGACCGGCGACAAATTCGTCCGCCCGGTGACAGTGGGGTACAAGTACCTTCTCAAGCTGCACCACCTGGTCGATGACAAGATCCACGCCCGTTCGATTGGTCCGTACTCGCTTGTTACCCAGCAGCCGCTGGGCGGTAAGGCGCAGTTCGGTGGCCAGCGCTTCGGTGAGATGGAAGTCTGGGCGCTTGAAGCCTACGGCGCCGCCTACACCCTGCAGGAAATGCTGACGGTGAAGTCGGATGACGTCGCGGGCCGGACGAAGGTCTATGAGGCCATTGTCCGCGGTGACGACAGCTTCGAGGCCGGTATTCCTGAGAGCTTCAACGTTCTCGTGAAGGAAATGCGCTCGCTGGGTCTGAACGTCGAGTTGCAGAACCGATAATCGGTGAGGGCGGCTGCGGCCGCCCTGCCTTTGCTATTTTCGCGGACTGATATCGTCCGCACCCGCCCGAAAGGACACTGAATATATGTCTCAGGAACTTGCAAACGTCTTCAACCCGCTCGCGGCCCCACAGACGTTCAACCAGATCCGCATCTCCCTCGCATCGCCGGAGAAAATCCTCTCCTGGTCGTACGGTGAGATTAAAAAGCCAGAGACCATCAACTACCGGACATTCAAGCCTGAGCGTGATGGCCTGTTCTGTGCGCGGATCTTTGGTCCTGTAAAAGACTACGAATGCCTGTGCGGCAAGTACAAGCGCATGAAGTACAAAGGCGTCGTCTGCGAGAAGTGCGGCGTCGAAGTCACCCTGTCCAAAGTGCGCCGTGAGCGGATGGGCCATATCGAGCTGGCATCGCCGGTTGCGCATATCTGGTTCCTGAAATCGCTCCCAAGCCGGATTGCAACGTTCCTCGACATCACGCTGAAAGATGTTGAGCGCGTATTGTATTTCGAACAGTACATCGTGATCGAGCCCGGCCTGACGCCACTGGACCAGTTCCAGCTGCTGACCGAAGAAGAGTTCATCGACGCCCAGGAACAGTACGGCGAAGACAGCTTCACCGCCGGTATCGGCGCTGAGGCCATTCGCGAGATCCTTGGCAACATGGACCTCGAAGCGGTCACGGAACAGCTCCGTGTCGAGATCAAGGAATCGACCTCTGAGCTGAAGCCGAAGAAACTGGCCAAGCGTTTGAAACTGATCGAAGCGTTCATGCAGTCGGGCAACCGTCCTGAGTGGATGATCATGACGGTCGTGCCGGTGATCCCGCCGGAACTGCGTCCGCTGGTGCCGCTTGATGGTGGCCGCTTTGCGACGTCCGACCTCAACGACCTCTATCGTCGGGTGATCAACCGGAACAACCGTCTGAAACGCCTGATCGAACTGCGCGCGCCGGACATCATCGTGCGCAACGAAAAGCGCATGCTGCAGGAATCCGTTGACGCGCTGTTCGACAACGGCCGTCGTGGCCGCGTCATCACGGGTACAAACAAGCGTCCGCTGAAATCGCTTAGCGACATGCTGAAGGGTAAGCAGGGTCGGTTCCGTCAGAACCTGCTCGGCAAGCGCGTCGACTATTCGGGTCGTTCGGTCATCGTGGTGGGCCCAGAGCTCAAGCTCCACGAATGCGGTCTGCCCAAGAAAATGGCGCTCGAGCTGTTCAAGCCGTTCATCTATTCGCGTCTTGACGCGAAAGGCCTGTCGGCCACGGTGAAACAGGCCAAGAAGCTGGTCGAGAAAGAACGCCCTGAAGTCTGGGATATTCTGGACGAAGTGATCCGTGAGCACCCGGTCATGTTGAACCGGGCACCGACGCTACACCGTCTGGGCATCCAGGCGTTCGAGCCGAAGCTGATTGAAGGCAAAGCCATCCAGCTGCACCCGCTCGTCTGTACAGCCTTCAACGCTGACTTCGACGGTGACCAGATGGCCGTGCACGTCCCGCTGTCGCTCGAAGCGCAGCTGGAAGCCCGTGTCCTGATGATGTCGACCAACAACATTCTGTCCCCTGCGAACGGTAAGCCGATTATCGTTCCGTCTCAGGACATTGTGCTTGGTCTTTATTACATCACGATGGAGAAGCCCAAGGAGCAGGGCGAAGGCATGGTCTTCGCTGATCTTGCCGAAGTGGACTATGCGCTGGAGACCGGTGCCACGACCCTGCACGCCAAAGTGCGCGGTGTCTGGCGGTCTGTGGATGCCGAAGGCAATGAGACGATGGAAATCGTCGAAACAACGCCGGGCCGTCTGAAGATTGCCGAGATCCTGCCAAAGAACGCGAACATTCCGTTCGAGACCGTCAACAAGCTGCTGACCAAGAAGGCCATCGGCGGACTGATCGATGTCGTCTATCGCCATTGCGGTCAGAAGAAGACGGTTATCTTCGCGGACAAGATCATGGAGCTTGGTTTCAAAGAAGCCTGCAAGGCCGGGATCTCGTTCGGCAAGGACGACATGGTCATCCCGGACACGAAGAAACCGATCGTCGAACAGACCCGGTCGCTCGTGTCTGAGTACGAACAGCAATATGCTGACGGTCTGATCACCCGCGGTGAGAAGTACAACAAGGTCGTCGATGCGTGGGCCAAGTGTACGGACAAAATCGCCGACGAAATGATGAAAGAGATTTCGGCCGACAAGTTCGACCCTGAAACGGGCCGGATGCTGGAGCCGAACTCGGTTTACATGATGAGCCACTCAGGGGCGCGGGGTTCACCCACCCAGATGCGTCAGCTGGCCGCCATGCGCGGTCTGATGGCGAAACCATCGGGCGAAATCATCGAGACGCCGATCATCTCGAACTTCAAGGAAGGTCTGACCGTTCTTGAATACTTCAACTCCACCCACGGTGCCCGTAAGGGTCTGGCGGATACGGCGTTGAAGACGGCGAACTCGGGTTACCTGACCCGCCGTCTGGTTGACGTTGCGCAGGACTGTATCGTTCGCGAGATCGATTGCGGTACGACGCGCGGCATCACCCACGAAGCGGTTGTGGACTCCGGTGAAATCGTTCTGGCGCTCAGCCAGCGCATTCTGGGCCGTACGGTCCTTGAGGATGTCGTTGTGCCGGGCACGGAAGATGTCATCGCCACGGCGGGCACCCAGCTCGACGAGACGACGGCAGAAGCCATCGAAATGGCCGGCATCCAGAAGGTCAAAGTGCGTTCGCCGCTAACCTGTGAGACCCCAATCGGCATCTGTGCGACCTGCTACGGTCGTGACCTGTCGCGCGGCGAGCCGGTGAATATCGGCGAAGCCGTTGGTGTCATCGCGGCGCAGTCCATCGGTGAGCCTGGTACACAGCTCACCATGCGGACGTTCCACGTTGGCGGTACGGCACAGGTGGGCGACGTGTCGCTGATCGAAGCCAGCCACGAGGGCACCATCAAGCTGGAAAACCGGAATGTCGTGAAAGACAGCTCCGGCGACCTGGTGGTCATGGGCCGGAACACGCTGATCAAGATCGTCGATGGCGGCGGCAATGACCTCGCCAGCTTCAAGGTCACCTACGGGACCAAGTTGCGGGTCGATGAAGGAACGAAGGTCGAGCGCGGTCAGCGCCTCGCTGACTGGGACCCTTACACCATGCCGATCCTCACCGAGGTGGCGGGTAAAGTGTCCTATGAGGACCTTGTCGAGACGGTTTCGTTCCAGAACGTGGCCGATGAAGCGACGGGCCTGTCGTCCAGAGTGGTTGCCGACTGGCGCTCCAACCCTCGCGGGTCCGAGCTGCGGCCTGCCATCTCGCTGCGCGCCGGTGACGGCAATGTGCAGAAGCTGGGTTCAACGGGCGGTGACGCGCGTTACCTGCTGCCAGTGACGGCCATTCTGTCGGTCGAAGACGGTTCTGAAGTTCAGCCCGGTGACGTGCTGGCACGGATCCCGACCGAAGGCGCCAAGACCCGGGACATCACCGGTGGTCTGCCGCGCGTTGCAGAACTGTTCGAAGCGCGTCGTCCGAAAGATCACGCCATCATCGCGGAAGTCGATGGTCGTGTGGAATTCGGCCGCGACTACAAGAACAAGCGTCGCATCACCGTTGTGCCGCTGGATGAAAACCTGGAGCCACGGGAATATCTCGTGCCGAAGGGCAAGCACATCGCCGTTCAAGAAGGCGACATGATTGCCAAGGGCGAGTACATCCTCGACGGTAACCCGGCACCGCACGACATTCTGGACGTCATGGGGATTGAGGCACTGGCCGAATATCTCATCAACGAGATCCAGGAAGTCTACCGACTGCAGGGCGTGCCGATCAACGACAAGCACATCGAGGTGATCGTTCGCCAGATGCTGCAGAAGATCGAAGTCAAGGATCCGGGCGAAAGCTCGTTCCTGAAAGACGAGCAGGTGGATAAAGTCGAATTCGACGAAGCCAATGCCCGTCTGGCAGAACAGGGTCTGACCCAGGCAACCGGTCATCCGGTCCTGCTCGGGATCACGAAGGCGAGCCTTCAGACCCGGTCCTTCATCTCTGCCGCATCGTTCCAGGAAACGACGCGCGTCCTTACCGACGCCGCCGTCAACGGGAAGATCGACAGCCTTGAAGGCCTCAAGGAGAACGTCATCGTGGGTCGCCTCATCCCTGCCGGGACGGGTGGTCAGATGTCCAAGCACCAGCTCGAAGCGGATCGTCGCGACGAAGCGCTCATCGCCGAACGCGAGAAGCGCGAAGCAGCGGCCCTGCCGGCGCCGGACGCCTCTGGCGACAGCGCAGGCTCAGCCGAAGCGGCTGAATAGGCCCGCCTCGCGCACCAGACTGAAAAAGCCGCCCGTGATGTTCGGGCGGCTTTTTTATTGAGGGAAGAGCCCGTTAGGCTCGTCTTTAGGCACATCGGCAACAACGGTCTTGCCGGAAACGGTCATCCGGTCGTGACGGCCCAAGCGGCCGTCCCACGGCATGAGCAGGAGAGAGTTGGCACATCATGAGTGAGCACACGAATCATGAGGCGTCCGGCACTGGCGAGGTTCCACCGACCATGAAGGTCGGTTTCGTCGTCATTGGGCGCAATGAAGGCGAACGTCTGGTCAAATGCCTCAAATCCGTGCCCGATGGACTGCCGACCGTTTATGTGGACAGCGCGTCGACGGATCATAGCATCGAGAACGCCGTGGCGCTGGGGGCTGAAGTCCATTCGCTCGACATGTCAAAACCCTTCAGCGCGGCCAGAGCCCGCAATGAAGGCTTCGATCGGCTCATGCAGATTGCCGATGATCTGGACGCGGTGCATTTTCTCGACGGCGATACAATATTGCAACCAGGCTGGCTCGCGACGGCGACGTCCTTTCTGCAAACGACGCCAAAGGCCGCCGCCATTGCCGGCAGGCGCCGCGAAATTCATCCCGGCGATACCTGGTACAACACGCTGTGCGACATCGAATGGGATACGCCGGTGGGGCAGGCGGATGCGATTGGCGGCGATGCGCTCTACCGGGTGAAGCCGTTTCGCGAAGCCGGTGGCTTCAACCCCACGGTCATTGCGGGCGAGGAGCCTGAGCTCTGTTTCCGTATGCGGAAGGATGGCTGGACCGTGCATCGGCTCGATGCTGAGATGACCCTGCACGATGCCGCCATTCATTCCTTTGGCGCCTGGTGGAAGCGGCAGGTGAGGGCAGGCTACGCCTGGGCACTAGGCATGCTGCTGCATGGCCGCGAGGGGTACAATGTCAAGGAGACGGTCCGGTCCCTGCTCTGGGGGTTGGGCCTGCCCATCATCGCGTTGGGCGCCCTGCTCATTGGCTGGTGGCTCATCACGCTCGCGATTATTGCGCTGTATGGACTGAAATGGTTCCGACTGCGCAAGCGGTTTACCGGACAAGTCCCTCAACCCGGCCGATACGGAGCGTTCCTGATGATGAGCAATGTGGCCGAGGTCTTCGGCATGTTCAAATGCTGGACGGAGAGTGCTCTGGGTGAGCGCCGCATCGTTGAATATAAATAGTCACTGATAGCCAAGGGCGCTCAAGTCTTCACCGATAAGGGCGGACACTTTCGCATTGTCCGCGCTGTAAAAATCACCAAACCGCGCGGCGATCTGTGTACGAATGCTCTTTTCCCGAGCGGCGTGGGCGCCGCCGGGAATCAACTTGTCCGCGACCGATGCGGCTCGTCTGAGCCCGCGGGCGACGGGTGACCAGCCGGGCTTCAGCGGGCTGTTGACCGCGAACCGGTTCAGAAAACGCTCCATTTCGAGCGTCCGCGCGCCGCGGCGTTTATTCACCACCTCGCGGCTGACCGGGGGCAGGTCCGTCGCTGGCAGGCCGGCGAACCGGCAGATCCGCGCCACAAACCCGTCGCCGTCTTTCTTGAAAAGCTCGAAGGGCAGGGCGAGGACGTTCTCCGCACCGAACAGCAGCTGATAGTGCCGGATGGCGTGGCTATATTGAAGAAAGCTGGGATCGAGGATGGGCGAGAACCCGGCGGGTTCTTCTCCCGTGCCGATAAAATCCGTCAGGCTGTGGGCGTTGCCCTGATTGATATACTCTTTGTACGCCGAGACAATCATCGCACGCTGTTCGCGAAAAACAATCAGGACACGGGCGTCAGGGAAAATCGCGTGCAGCCGTTCGGCATTTCGTTTGCCGTCATACCGGCGAACGAGTGGATCCCCGAGCAGCACCTCTTCTGACCATACCGGCACCTTGCCCGCAGGGATCGCACAGTCCTGGAGCAGGCGGTTCCGCGCGGTCACAGGGTCGAACAGGTAGGGATTGGACAGGATCAGCTCAGACGCCAGTCGCGAGCGGGACGCCGGGCAGGCTTCCATGAACCCATACCCCCGGTCGGCGAAAATCTGGTTCTGCAGAAAGGTCGAGCCGGTCTTGATATAACCGACGTGGAGGAGAGGGGGATGCTCGGTCAAAAGAATTGTCTCAATGTTGAAGTCAGGCGGGAGCGGGCGTGACCGCCCACGCACCGCGATGTTGGGCAAGATAACCCTCTGCGTCGTCGTTCAGCCAGTGCTCAATGACATCCGCCCACGCATGAGGGCATGAAATTGCCTCGAACGCATCGGCAGTTTTCTGCGACAGAGCGGCATAGGCACCGGGGTCCGACAACATGCTGACGAGCACGTCGCCCAGCGCCGCGGGATTTTTGGCGGGGGCCACACGAACGCCGTCGCCATCCTTGAAGAAGGGACGGAACATCGGGTGATCGGACAGCAGGAGCGGTGTGCGTACGGTCAGGGCCTCATAGATCGTGCCTGGCAGGCCTTCGGGATAATCGTGTCTGCTGGGCACGGCGACGATGGAAGCCTTCTGCATGCGCTCCATGACCTCCGAATTGGCGATCGTGCCGGTGAAGGTCACAACCTTCTCCAGTCCAAGTGCCTCTACCTGATCGGCAAAGGTCTTATAGCCGCCCCCCACCAGGGTCAGCGTAACATTCGCGGACAGCCATTCGTTCTGTGCGAAGGCGTCGATCAGATCGTCGACACCCTTTCTGGGAGTCATCAGTCCGACGTAGAGGACATTATAGGGCGGCGTGTCGCCGAGCGCCTTGGTCTCGTAGTCGGCAGGCGTCTTCACGCTTGGCCAGTCCCAGGGAATGATCTTGTCCGGGGCGACGCCGATCTGCGCCAGATCACGACAGGCTGCGACGTTATGATTGGCCACAAGGGTGACAGACGGATCGTTCAGGGATTTGACGAACCCGCGAGTCCATCGCCATTGCTTGAACCCTTTCAGCGAAATCGGCGGGCGGCTGAAGGAATCAGCCAGCATCGGCAGGACACGGCAATCATTCTCCCGGGCCCATCGCAGGACAAATTCAAGGGGTGACCGCAGGACAATATGTGTCGGCTTGATGTCCTCAAGCATCTGGATCATCCGCTCCTCGCCGCCCGGAGCATAAAGATTGAAGCCGATCGCGCGGATGCCTTCGATCAGCTCGTCAAAAGGCTCGTCATTTCCGATGTTGATATAGCTGATCGATTCGCTGCGGGCTCGCAGGCCAAGAATGTACAGGAGTGAATAGTATTGCGCCCTGTACGTCTCTGCCGCGCCTGCCTTCATGCGGGTGAGGGCGTCGCGAACATCGCCATATTCGATCAAACAGAGCCGCATACCTACTACTTCTTGCTATCAGGTCTTCAGTGCTACAACGCGCGTTTTACCAAAGGGTCAAGCTGAACCCCTTTTCAGCAGGGAGTTCCTGAAAACCGCTTGACCGCCCTCTGGTTAAACAGTAGGGGCTCCGGCACGCCAGATGGGACGCTGTCGGATTCGTATGCACCTTTGAGAAGGTGTGCAGAAGCCGAAACAACCCCAGGCAAGATCGAAAACCGAGATTTTAGTAGGCAGCACGGCCGTGGTGGAAGTGCTGTTGTATTTGTTCGGCTCAGTCTGTACTGGCCTGACATCAATTCGCGACCGACGGAAGTCTGAATGCCAACGATTCAACAACTGATCCGCAAGCCGCGCCGGCCAAAGCGGAAAATTAACAAAGCAGCTCACCTTCAGGGCAACCCCCAGAAGCGCGGCGTTTGCACACGGGTTTATACCACGACACCAAAGAAGCCGAACTCGGCTCTGCGGAAAGTGGCCAAGGTCCGTCTGACGAATGGCTTCGAGGTGATCAGCTATATTCCGGGGGAGGGTCACAACCTCCAGGAGCACTCTGTTGTGCTCATCCGGGGTGGACGGGTGAAAGACCTTCCGGGTGTCCGTTATCACATCCTCCGCGGTGTTCTCGACACCCAGGGCGTGAAGGACCGGAAGCAACGTCGTTCGAAATACGGCGCCAAGCGGCCGAAGTAAGGAATAAGAGACTATGTCACGCCGGAGAAAGGCCGAAAAACGGCCCATCAACCCCGATCCAAAATTTCATGACAAGACAGTGTCGAAGTTCATGAACTACGTCATGCTGGATGGCAAAAAGTCAGCCGCGGAAAAGATTGTTTATGGTGCGTTTGATCGCGTTGAGCAGAAGCTCCGCCGTCCGCCCATCGAACTGTTCCGTGAAGCGCTTGAGAACATCACCCCGTCGGTTGAAGTTCGCTCGCGCCGCGTTGGCGGTGCCACCTATCAGGTGCCTGTCGAGGTTCGTCCAGACCGCAAGATGGCTCTTGCCATGCGCTGGCTGATCACGGCTGCCCGCAACCGTAACGAAACGACGATGGTCGATCGCCTGTCGGGCGAATTGATGGACGCTGCGCAAAACCGCGGTGTCGCCGTCAAAAAACGCGAAGACACGCACAAGATGGCTGATGCCAACCGCGCGTTCTCGCACTATCGCTGGTAAATTTTTGAATTGGGGTTCTGGCCCCGAAAGGTACTGACATGTCCCGCGAGTATTCCATCGAGGATTACCGGAACTTCGGCATCATGGCTCACATTGATGCCGGTAAGACCACGACGACTGAGCGCATCCTCTATTACACGGGGAAGAGCTACAAGATCGGCGAAGTTCATGATGGTGCTGCCACCATGGACTGGATGGAGCAGGAGCAGGAGCGTGGCATTACGATCACGTCCGCTGCCACGACCACATTCTGGTCTGGCCGCGACGGCAAGAAGCGCCGCCTGAACATCATCGACACCCCGGGCCACGTGGACTTCACGATTGAAGTTGAGCGTTCACTGCGGGTTCTCGACGGCGCCGTTGCGCTGCTCGACGGGAACGCCGGTGTTGAGCCTCAGACTGAAACCGTCTGGCGCCAGGGCGACAAGTACGAAGTCCCTCGGATGTTCTTTGTGAACAAGATGGACAAGATCGGCGCTGACTTCTACGCGTCTGTCGCTTCGATTCATGATCGCCTCGCGGCCAAGACTGTCGTCCTCCAGCTGCCAATCGGCATGGAAAGCGATTTCCGCGGCGTTGTCGACCTGATCGAAATGGATGCCATCATCTGGAACGACGAAACCCTCGGTGCTTCGTTCGAGCGCGTGGAAATTCCTGACGACCTCAAGGAAAAGGCAGAGGAATACCGCGAGAAGATGATCGAAACGATCGTCGAGCAGGAAGAAGCCGTCATGGAGGCGTATCTCGAAGGTGAGATGCCCGACAATGACAAGATCCGTGAGCTGATCCGCAAGGGCACGATCGCGGTCGACTTCCACCCTGTGCTGCTCGGTACCGCGTTCAAGAACAAGGGCGTTCAGCCTCTGCTTGATGCTGTGATCGACTTCCTGCCAAGCCCGCTCGACGTTCCGGCGATCGACGGCGTTGTGCCGGACACCGAAGAAGAAGTTGTGCGCAAGGCGTCGGACGAAGAGCCGCTCTCCATGCTGGCGTTCAAGATCATGAACGACCCCTTCGTGGGCACGCTGACCTTCTGCCGGATCTATTCCGGTCACCTCGAGCAGGGCACACAGGTCCTGAACACGGTGAAGGGCAAGAAAGAGCGCGTTGGTCGGATGCTGTTGATGCACTCCAACCAGCAGGAAGAAATCAAGGAAGCCTATGCTGGCGACATCGTCGCTATCGCAGGCCTGAAAGACACGACGACGGGTGATACGCTGTGTACAGCCCTGAAGCCTGTCATTCTTGAGCGCATGGAATTCCCTGAGCCGGTGATCGAGCTGGCCGTTGAGCCGAAAACGAAAGCCGACCAGGAAAAGATGGGCATCGCCCTGCAGCGTCTCGCCGCAGAAGATCCATCGTTCCGCGTGTCGTCCGACGAGGAAAGCGGCCAGACGATCATCAAAGGCATGGGCGAGCTTCACCTCGACATCCTGGTTGACCGTATGCGTCGCGAATTCAAGGTCGACGCCAATGTGGGTGCCCCACAGGTGGCCTACCGCGAAACGATTACGCAGCATGCTGACATCGACTACACGCACAAGAAGCAGTCCGGTGGTACCGGTCAGTTCGGTCGCGTGAAGATGAAAGTCGGCCCAGGTGAGCCTGGCTCAGGCTTCGTGTTCACGAACTCCATCGTTGGTGGTGCTATTCCTCGTGAATACATCCCGGGCGTTGAGAAGGGTCTGAAGTCGGTTCTGGAATCGGGTATGCTTGTGGGCTTCCCTATCCTTGACGTGGCTGTCGAACTCTACGATGGCGCATTCCACGACGTTGACTCGTCCGTTCTTGCCTTCGAAATCGCCGCTCGCGGTGCGCTTCGTGAGAACAAGGGTCAGCTCGGCATGGCATTGCTCGAGCCCATCATGAAAGTGGAAGTGGTCACACCGGACGATTATACCGGCACGGTGATTGGCGACCTCAACTCTCGTCGGGGTCAGATCCAGGGTCAGGAAGTTCGCGGAAACGCAACCGTTGTTAATGCGATGGTTCCTCTTGCTAATATGTTTGGCTACGTGAATAACCTGCGCTCCGCGACCCAAGGGCGCGCGCAATATACGATGCAGTTCGACCACTACGAGCGAGTGCCGAACGCCGTCGCAGAAGAAGTCAAAGCGAAACTGGCTGGCTGAGTCAGCTAGTTTCTAAATATCAATATTTCGTCAGAATACGGAGAGACGAGAATGGCCAAGGAAAAGTTTGCACGTACAAAGCCGCATGCCAATATCGGCACGATCGGTCACGTTGACCATGGCAAAACGACGTTGACAGCAGCAATCACCAAATATTTCGGTGATTTCAGAGCGTACGACGAGATCGACGGCGCGCCAGAAGAAAAAGCGCGTGGTATCACGATTTCGACAGCACACGTCGAGTATGAGACGGAAGGCCGTCACTATGCTCACGTCGACTGCCCAGGTCACGCTGACTACGTCAAGAACATGATCACCGGTGCGGCACAGATGGACGGCGGTATCCTCGTCGTGAACGCCGCTGACGGCCCTATGCCACAGACACGTGAGCACATCCTGCTCGCTCGTCAGGTTGGTGTGCCTGCGCTTGTCGTGTTCCTGAACAAAGTTGATCAGGTCGACGACGAAGAGCTGCTCGAGCTCGTGGAAATGGAAGTCCGTGAACTTCTGTCTTCTTACGAATTCCCAGGCGACGACATTCCTATCGTCAAGGGTTCTGCTCTTGCCGCTATGGAAGGCCGCGACCCTGAGATTGGCGAGAACGCCATTCGTGAGCTGATGGCTGCTGTTGACGAATACATCCCGACGCCAGAGCGTCCGATTGACATGCCATTCCTGATGCCAATCGAAGACGTGTTCTCGATTTCGGGTCGTGGTACGGTTGTGACCGGCCGGATCGAGCGCGGCGTCATCAATGTCGGCGACGAAATCGAAATCGTCGGCATCAAGGACACGAAGAAATCGACCTGTACCGGCGTTGAAATGTTCCGCAAGCTGCTTGATCGCGGTGAAGCTGGTGACAACGTCGGTGTTCTCCTCCGCGGTATTGACCGTGAAGGCGTTGAGCGCGGCCAGGTCCTGTGTAAGCCAGGTTCGGTGACGCCACACACGAAGTTCGTGGCCGAAGCCTACATCCTGACCAAAGAAGAAGGTGGCCGTCACACGCCATTCTTCAACAACTACCGCCCACAGTTCTACTTCCGTACAACGGACGTGACGGGCATCTGCACATTGCCAGAAGGCACCGAAATGGTGATGCCTGGTGACAATGTGAACTTGAATGTTGAGCTGATTGTGCCTATCGCCATGGAAGAGCGTCTTCGTTTCGCTATCCGTGAAGGTGGCCGTACGGTTGGCGCCGGCATTGTTGCCTCGATCATCGAGTAACAACGATTTTCTACGACAGACGGGCCGCGATGCGCGCGGCCCGTCTTTATTTTCGGCGGCTCCTCTGAACGTATGAGCCTTAATAGGGACGGTCATCGACACGTCATGCAACAGAATATCCGGATACGGCTTAAGGCCTTCGATCACCGCGTGCTCGACAGCTCTGCGGTAGAGATCGTAAATACGGCAAAACGGACAGGCGCCCAGGTTCGCGGCCCCATTCCCCTGCCAACCCACATTGATCGTTATACGGTCCTTCGCTCACCTCACGTGAACAAGACGTCTCGCGAGCAGTTCGAGATGCGCACGCATAAACGTGTGCTCGATATCGTTCAGCCTACGCCGCAGACGATTGACGCGCTGATGAAGCTCGACCTGTCGGCAGGTGTCGACGTCGAAATCAAACTGGGGGCGTAACAATGGCGCACGCACCTCAACCAACATCCGCACAAGCATCGGTCCGTACTGGTCTGATCGGCAAGAAGATGGGCATGACCCGTCTGTACAACGAAGAAGGCAACCACGTGCCTTGCACAGTGGTGTCTCTCGAAGGTTGCCAGGTCGTCAGTCACAAGACCGAAGACCGCGACGGCTATTCTGCGCTGCAACTGGGCGCTGGTGAATATCTCAACCGCAAGGGCGAGCTGAAAACCAAGCGCGTGACCAAAGCACTGCGTGGCCACTTTGCGAAAGCCAACATCACGCCGAAGCGCAAGCTCGTCGAGTTCCGCGTGCCTTCAGACTCGCTGATTGAAATCGGTGCTCATCTGACGGCTGACCACTTCCTGACGGGTCAGAAAGTGGACGTCATCGGGACGTCGATTGGTAAAGGCTTCGCCGGTGCCATGAAGCGTCACAACTTTGGCGGCATGCGCGCCTCGCACGGTGTCTCGATCTCTCACCGGGCGCATGGTTCGACCGGTCAGTGTCAGGATCCGGGCAAGGTCTTCAAAGGCAAGAAGATGGCCGGTCATATGGGTGACGTCCGCGTGACGACCCAGAACCTCGAAATCGTTCGCGCCGATGCTGAACGTGGTCTTCTGTGGGTCAAGGGCGCCGTCCCTGGCTCGAAGGGCAGCTGGGTTGTCATTCGTGACGCCATCAAGCGCGCCCTGCCGGAAGGGGCTCCAGTTCCCGGCGCATTCAAATTGCCAGGTGCTGCTGAAGCGCCAGCCGCTGAAGCACCAGCTGCTGCTCCTGCTGAAGACGCAAACGCATCTGAGGGAGAAGAATAATGCAGGTTGATGTCATCACCCTGGATGCCGGCAATTCGGGCACGGTCGATCTCAATGACGAGATTTTCGGCCTGGAGCCTCGCCGTGACATCCTTCACCGCTATGTGGTGTGGCAGCTGGCCAAGCGTCAGCAAGGCACGCACAAAGCCAAGGAACGCGGCGAAGTCGCTGGTACCACGAAGAAATTCGTGCGCCAGAAAGGCTCTGGCGGCGCCCGTCACGGTAACCGCAAGGCGCCTCAATTCGTTGGCGGCGGCAAGGCCCACGGTCCTCGCGTCCGTAGCCACGCCCATGATCTGCCGAAGAAGGTTCGCCGTCTGGCCCTGCGTCATGCGCTGTCCGCCAAGCAGGCAGCGTCTGAGCTGATCATCATCGATCAGGCCAGCCTGTCCGATCCAAAGACGAAGGCCCTGGTCGAGCGTTTTGCCAAGCTTGGCGTCAAGAACGCGCTGATCATGGATGCGACGTTCGACGAGAATTTTGCCCGCGCAGCGCGCAACATTCCGAACGTTGATGTTCTGCCTGTCGTCGGTGCGAACGTGTACGACATTCTTCGTCACGACAAACTCATTCTCACCAAGGCTGCGGTCGAAGGTCTGGAGGCTCGGTTGTCATGAGCGGCGTCACTGAAAAACACTACGACACGATCGTGTCCCCGGTGATCACCGAGAAATCGACGATTGCCGCTGAGAACAACCAGCACGTTTTCCGTGTTCGGATTGAAGCAACGAAGCTCGAGATCAAAAGTGCTGTCGAGGCTCTTTTTGGCGTCAAGGTGAAGGCCGTGAACACGATCATCACCAAAGGCAAAGCCAAGAGGTTCCGCGGCCGTCCTTACAAACGGTCTGACGTCAAGAAAGCGATCGTGACCCTTGAAGATGGTCACAATATCGACGTGACGACGGGCGTCTGAGGAGGTTTATCATGGCATTGAAGACATACAATCCTACCTCGCCTGGTCGCCGGACACTTGTCACGGTTGACCGCGCTGAGCTGCACAAAGGTCGCCCAGAGAAAAGTCTGACCCAGGGTCTGACGAAATCTGGCGGTCGCAACAACACTGGTCGAATCACGGCCCGCCGCATCGGTGGTGGTGCGAAGCGGCTGTATCGGATCATCGACTTCAAACGGAACCGCTTTGATGCGATCGCTGAAGTCGTTCGTATGGAGTATGACCCGAACCGCACGGCGTTCATCGCTCTTGTTGAGTATGGTGACGGCAAGCGCTCCTACATCCTGGCGCCACAGCGTCTGGGCGTTGGTGACAAGGTCGTCTCTGGTGAGCGCGTCGATGTGAAACCCGGCAATGCGATGCCGCTGAAGAACATTCCCCCAGGCTCCATTCTCCACAATGTGGAGATGAAGCCAGGCAAGGGTGGTCAGATCGCTCGTTCCGCAGGGGCCTATGTTCAGCTGGTCGGTCGCGATGGCGATTATGTTCAGCTGCGTCTGAAATCGGGCGAAGTTCGTCTGGTCCACGGTGAATGTCGCGCGACGATCGGGGCTGTTTCCAACCCTGACCACTCGAACGGCAATCGCGGTAAGGCCGGCCGTACACGCATGCTGGGCAAGCGCCCTTCAGTTCGTGGTGTCGCTATGAACCCGATTGATCACCCTCATGGTGGTGGTGAAGGCCGCACATCTGGTGGTCGTCACCCCGTCACGCCGTGGGGCAAGCCTACCAAAGGTAAGCGTACACGGAATAACAAAGCCACAGATCGTCTGATCATCCGCTCGCGTCACGCGCGGAAAAAAGGGCGATAGGAGATAATCTATGCCACGTTCGGTTTGGAAAGGCCCGTTTGTTGACCGCTACCTGCTTAAAAAAGCAGGTGAGGCAACTGACGGTAGCCATAAAGGCGGCATCAAGACTTGGTCGCGCCGGTCGACAATTTTGCCACAGTTCATTGGACTGACGTTCAATGTTTACAACGGTCAGAAATTCATCCCTGTCCACGTGACGGAAGACATGGTGGGTCACAAGTTCGGCGAATTCTCGCCGTCCCGGACCTATTATGGTCACGGTGCGGACAAGAAAGCGAAGCGGAAGTAAGTCATGGGACAGGCGAAAAATCCGCGCCGGGTAGGCGACGATCAGGCAATGGCCAAAGGCCGCTCGATCCGCACAAGCCCGCAGAAGCTGAACCTGGTTGCGCAAGGCATCCGGGGGATGAAAGTAGAACGTGCCCTGAACGAGCTTGATTTCTCTCGCAAGCGCGTCGCCCAGGAGGTCAAGAAAGTCCTTCAGAGCGCTATCGCGAATGCCGAGAACAATCACGATCTCGATATCGACAGCCTCGTTGTCGATCAGGCATTTGTTGGCAAAAACCTGACGATGAAGCGCTGGCACGCCCGGGCGCGTGGCCGCATGGGTCGCATCAAGAAACCTTTCGCGGAGATCACGATCGTGCTTCGCGAAGTTGAGGAGGTTGCATAATGGGTCAGAAAGTAAACCCGATCGGCCTCCGGCTCGGTATTAACCGGACCTGGGACAGCCGTTGGTACGCGGACAAGAAAAACTACGGCGATCTTCTGCATGAAGATCTGAAAATCCGTCAGTATCTGTTCGACAAACTGAAAAACGCCGGTGTGTCACGCATTGTCATCGAGCGTCCGCACAAGAAATGTCGCGTCACGATCTATTCGGCTCGTCCGGGTGTGGTGATCGGCAAGAAGGGTGCAGACATCGAGAAGCTCCGCAAAGAGCTGCAGGCGCTGTCATCTTCTGAGACGGTTCTGAACATTGTCGAGATCCGCAAGCCGGAAGTCGACGCAATGCTCGTTGCTGAAAACATTGCCCAGCAGCTGGAGCGTCGGGCTTCGTTCCGCCGCGCCATGAAGCGGGCCATGCAGACAGCCATGCGCATGGGTGCCCTTGGCATCCGCGTGAACTGCTCCGGTCGTCTTGGCGGTGCAGAGATTGCACGGATGGAATGGTACCGCGAAGGTCGCGTGCCGCTTCATACACTGCGGGCCGATATCGATTACGGCGTAGCCACCGCGCGCACGACTTACGGTGCAATCGGCATCAAGGTCTGGATCTTCAAAGGTGAGATTCTGGAGCATGATCCGATGGCGCATGAGCGTCGCGTTATTGACAGTCAGACTGGCGCCCCCTCCGGCGGCCAGCGCGAGCGCCGTCCGCGCCGCGATAATGCGTGAGTGAGGTAGAGGACAATGCTTCAGCCTAAACGCACCAAGTACCGCAAAATGCACAAGGGCCGTATCAAAGGCCTTGCAAAAGGCGGTACGGACCTTAATTTCGGCTCCTTCGGCCTGAAGGCCGTTGAGCCAGAGCGCGTCACTGCGCGCCAGATCGAGGCAACACGTCGTGCCATCACCCGTCACATGAAACGGGCAGGGCGCGTGTGGATCCGGATTTTCCCGGATGTGCCTGTCACGAAAAAGCCAACCGAAGTTCGGATGGGTAAAGGTAAGGGTTCGGTCGAATATTGGGCTTGCCGCGTCAAGCCAGGCCGCATCATGTTTGAAATCGACGGCGTTCCAGAGGACGTCGCCCGCGAAGCTCTCTTGCTTGGCGCAGCAAAGCTGCCGATCAAGACACGCATCGTGAAACGGATCGGGGAATAAGGATGAAATCGCAGGAAGTTCGCGATCTGTCCGACGATCAGCTGTCCGGCAAGCTCCTTGAGTTGAAGCAGGAGCAGTTCAACCTGCGCTTTCAGCGCGCGTCGGGTCAGCTCGAGAAGACAGCCCGTGTTCAGGTTGTCCGTCGTGATATCGCTCGGATTAAAACCATTCAGGCAGAGCGTGCTTCTGCCAAGCAAGGGAGCTAACTCATGCCTAAACGCATTTTGCAGGGGCCGGTTGTCTCCAACAAGGGCGACAAGACCGTAGTTGTACGGATTGACCGCTCTTTCAAACACCCGCTTCTCAAGAAAGTTGTGCGGCGGTCCAAGAAGTACCACGCCCATGATGAGAGCAATCAGTACAATGTCGGTGACACTGTCCTGATCCGTGAATGTCCGCCGAAGTCGAAACTGAAGCGGTGGGAAGTGGTGACGGCTGAGGAAGCTGCTGCGGCAAGTGAAGCGCGCAGCGAATCCGAGCAGGCCACCGTTAATTGATTTGCCGGTCCCCAAGGGGACTTTGAAGGAGGGATCTTATGATCCAGATGCAAACTAACCTGGATGTCGCCGACAATTCCGGCGCGAAGCGGGTCCAGTGCATCAAAGTGCTGGGCGGCGCGAAGCGTAAATACGCTGGCGTCGGTGACATTATTGTCGTGTCCGTGAAGGAAGCCATTCCTCGTGGTCGCGTCAAAAAAGGTCAGGTGATGAAAGCGGTTGTCGTTCGCACGGCGAAAGACATCAAGCGTCGCGACGGTTCCGTGATCCGTTTCGACAGCAATGCCGCTGTGCTCATCAACAACAACAAAGAGCCGATCGGTACACGTATCTTTGGCCCGGTGACCCGTGAGCTTCGCCGGTCGAACCACATGAAGATCGTCAGCCTCGCGCCGGAGGTGCTGTAACCATGGCAGCCAAGATTAAAAAAGGTGATCGTGTCATCGTGCTTACGGGCCGTGACAAGGGCGCTGAAGGCGATGTCCTCGCGGTATTTCCGAAAGAAGATCGGGTCACCGTCCAGGGCGTGAATGTCATCAAGCGTCACACCAAGCCAAGCCAGCAGAGCGCTGGCGGTATCATTACCCGTGAAGCGCCGATTCACCTGTCCAACGTGGCAGTGAAGGATCCAAAAGACGGCAAGCCAACCCGGGTCGGTTTTGAAGTTCGTGACGGCCAGAAAGTGCGCGTCGCCAAACGGTCAGGGGAGGTCATCTGATGGCTGACACCGACAATTACGTCCCGCGCCTTAAGACGCTGTACAACGATGAAATTCGTGCGCGTCTGAAGGAGAAGCTGTCGCTGCAGAACGAAATGATGATCCCGCGTCTGGACAAGATCGTGATCAACATGGGCGTTGGCGAAGCTGTCAATGACCGCAAGGTTGTCGACAAGGCCGCTGAAGAGCTTCAGGCCATTTCCGGTCAGAAGCCTGTCATTACCCACGCGAAGAAGTCGATCGCCGGCTTCAAGGTGCGTGAGGAAATGGCTCTTGGCTGTAAAGTCACGCTGCGCAAGGATCGCATGTTCGAATTCCTTGACCGCCTGGTGACGATCGCCCTGCCGCGCGTCCGCGATTTTCGTGGTCTAAACGGTAAAAGCTTTGACGGTCGTGGCAATTATGCCATGGGCCTCAAAGAGCACACGGTGTTCCCTGAGATTGACTACGACAAGGTCGAAGGTCAGCGGGGCATGGATATCATCATCTGCACAACCGCAGCCAATGATGACCAGGCACGTGAGCTCTTGAAAGAATTCAACTTTCCCTTTCGCAAATAAGGGAAGCAACTAGGCAAGGTCCGATATTCGGAAACCGGCCTTAGGAGACGAAAAAGCAAATGGCAAAAAAGTCGATGGTTCAACGCGACCTGAAACGTCGCCGGCTGGCCGACCAGTATGAAGACAAGCGCAAAGCCCTGAAAGCGACGATGCGTGACGAAAACTCGTCACCTGAAGAGCGTTTCAAGGCAGCGATGAAGCTCGCCGAGCTTCCGCGTAATTCTTCACCGACACGTATCCGTAACCGGTGCCTCGTGACGGGTCGTCCTCGCGGTTACTACCGTAAACTGAAAATGTCCCGTATCGCGCTGCGTGAGCTTGGCTCGCTTGGCAAGATTCCGGGTCTCGTGAAATCCAGCTGGTAAGGGGGGTATTCCACAATGGCTATTAACGACCCTATCGGCGATATGCTGACCCGTATCCGCAACGCACAAATGCGCGGTATGTCGAAAACGACAACGCCTGCGTCCAAGCTGCGTCAGCGGGTTCTCGATGTTCTGCAGACGGAAGGCTACATCCGTGGCTATTCCCGCGTTGAACAGCCGAACAACAAGGCCGATCTCGAGATCGAGCTGAAATATTTTGATGGCACACCAGTCATCTCGCACATCAAGCGTGTGTCGAAGCCTGGTCGCCGTGTTTATTCGTCCGTGAAAGATATCACGCCTGTACAGAACGGTCTGGGGATCTCGATCCTTTCCACACCGAAAGGCGTTATGTCCGACAGCGTTGCTCGCGAGAATAACGTGGGCGGCGAAGTTCTCTGTAACGTCTATTAAGGGAGCCGGAGATGTCACGTATTGGTAAAAAGCCGGTTCCGGTGCCTAAGGGCGTTGAAGCCAAGATTGACGGCCAGACCGTCACTGCCAAAGGCCCTAAGGGCAAGGCGGAGTTCGTCGTGAACGAACTGTGTCTGGTCGAGATGGGCGATGACGGTGTCGCGATCAAACCGATCAACAAGTCGAAGAACGCCCGGTCGATGTGGGGTATGTCCCGCACGATGGTGGCGAACCTGTTCGAAGGCGTGAGCGAAGGGTTTACCCGAAAGCTCGAGCTCGTCGGTGTCGGTTATCGTGCGCAGATGCAGGGCCAGAAACTGGTTCTCGCTCTCGGGTACAGCCACGACGTCGAGTTTACGGCACCCGAAGGGGTCGACATCAAGGTCGCTAAGCCGACTGAGATCGAGATCACCGGGTCCGACAAACAGGTCGTCGGTGAAGTTGCAGCAAAAATTCGCAAGTTCCGTCCGCCCGAGCCTTACAAGGGCAAGGGCGTGAAGTACGCGGGCGAATACATCTTCCGGAAGGAGGGCAAGAAGAAGTAAGGGCGCTGTCCTTATTATTCTTGATTGGCTTATGGCAAAATCAAAAGTTCTCATGCGGCAGCGCCGCGCCGGTCGCACCCGGGCCAAACTGGCCCGCAACGCGAATGGCAAGCTGCGTCTGTCTGTGTTCCGTTCTGGACGGAATATCGCCGCTCAAATCATCGATGACCGCGCCGGCCGCACGCTGGCGTCGGCTTCCTCGCTGGAAAAGGATGTTCGGACTTCTTCGGAAGGGTCGAAAACCGATACCGCGGGCAAGGTTGGTCAATTGTTGGCTGAGCGCGCCAAGGCTGCCGGTATCGAAGACGTCGTCTTCGATCGCGGCGGGTATATCTTCCACGGCCGGGTGAAAGCCCTGGCAGACGCCGCCCGTGAGGGTGGTCTCAAATTCTAAGGGATTTTGGCAATGGCAAATGAACCGCAAGGTAGAGGCCGGGGCCGGGGCCGCGGACGTGAGCGCGAAGAAGAGCGGGACGAATTTACGGACCGCCTTGTCGCGATCAACCGGGTGTCGAAAACGGTGAAGGGCGGTAAAAACTTCGGTTTTGCTGCGCTGGTCGTGGTCGGTGACCAAAAAGGTCGCGTCGGTTACGGCAAGGGTAAGGCCCGCGAAGTGCCTGAGGCGATCCGCAAGGCGACGCAGGAAGCCAAGCGCAGCCTCGTTCGCGTGCCGCTTCGCGATGGTCGCACGCTGCACCATGATGCTGAGGGCCGTCATGGCGCCGGCAAGGTTGTGCTGCGCACGGCGCCTCCAGGTACGGGCGTGATCGCCGGTGGTCCGATGCGCGCCGTCTTCGAGATGCTCGGTGTCCAGGACGTGGTCGCCAAATCACTCGGTACGTCGAACCCATACAACATGGTTCGCGCAACGGTTGATGCACTGAAGAACCAGTCGAACCCCCGTACGATCGCTGCCAAGCGCGGCATCAAGGTGTCCGAGCTGATTTCTCGTCGTGCAGCTGTTCAGCCTGACGCGACACCTGTCGACGCTGGCTAAGGAGAACGAACATGGCAGAGAAGAAAATGCTCACGGTTCGTCAGACGGGTAGTCCTACCCGTCGCCCACAGGACCAGCGGGCAACGCTCGTTGGTCTGGGCCTCGGCAAGATCGGCCGGGAGCGGACCCTGGAAGACACACCATCTGTACGCGGCATGATCCGCAAGGTGCAGCACATGGTGCAGGTTATTTCTGACTAAATAGACTGGCGGCTTCGGCCGCCGGTTTTTTCGATTGGGGGTTTGCGCCCCCAGAGGTCTTCGCTATAGGCGGCGACCGGGCCCATGAGGCTCATTGTACAGGCGAGGCCCATAGGGCCGCATAGTCGAAAGGACGACAAAATGCGTTTGACAGATCTGCGCGACAATGAAGGCGCGCGCAAAACCCGGACCCGTGTTGGTCGTGGTATTGGCTCAGGCAAGGGTAAAACCGGTGGCCGCGGTGTCAAAGGCCAGAAATCCCGTTCAGGTGTTGCGATCAAGGGCTTTGAAGGCGGTCAAATGCCGCTTCACATGCGGTTGCCAAAACGCGGCTTCAACCTGCCGAATGCCAAGGACTACGTTGAGATCAATCTCGCGACATTGCAGGCGGCTGCTGATGCTGGTCATTCCAGCGTCACCGAAGACGGCCTCGTGGAAGCTGGTCTGATCCGTCGTAAGAGTGACGGTCTGCGTCTTCTCGGTTCGGGTGAACTGTCGTCGAAGCTCGACGTCACCGTGACCTATGCAACGAAATCGGCGCGCGAAGCGATTGAAAAAGCCGGCGGTACGGTCACCATGACCCGTCCTGAAAAGCACAAGCGCCTGCGCGGTCCACACAAGACCAAATAAGGGTCAGAGGGAAGGGACCGCATGCCGGTCTCTTTTCTCGTTTACGGTTTGTGGGCGGGCAGATCTGCCGGGGCGCGTGGCTACCTCGTTATCGGGGCGGCCGGGTGTCTTTCTTGCGGACAATGAGCTAGCGTTGATGAGCGTCGAACGCGAATCAATCCATGAGCCGGGCGGTCGAGCGGGGTTGGCGAAGTCGACCGACGCTGACGTCAAGATCTTCGATCAGGCTTCTTTTGCGAGGAAACTGACCGTACTGACCGTGGAAAGGTTGCAAGGGATGGCCAACGTGACCACCTCCGAGCAAATTTGATAAGCGAACCAAAATGACTTCAGCAGCTGAACAATTTGCCTCCAATCTCAGCCTTTCGAATTTTGCGAAGGCGGACGAGCTTAAAAAACGTCTTCTCTTCACCCTGGGCGCTCTGATCGTCTACAGGATCGGGACCTATATCCCGGTGCCGGGTGTAAACCCGAGTGCGTTTGCCGAGCTGTTCGGTAATCAGCAGGGTCTGTTGCAGACGTTCAACCTGTTCTCGGGCGGTGCCACCGAGCGGATGGCGATCTTCGCGCTGAATATCATGCCCTATATTTCGGCCTCGATCATCATGCAGATGATGACCGCCGTCGTTCCATCGCTTGAGGCGGTGAAGAAGGAAGGCGAGGCGGGCCGTCGTCAGATCAACCAGTACACCCGTTACGTCACCGTTGCCCTCGCGACGCTGCAGGGTTACTTCATTGCCGCCACGATCGCGGGGTCGCAGGGCAGTATTGGCGGGATCACCGTGCCCGTCGTCGCGAATCCGGGCCCCTTCTTTTATGTGACAACCGTGGTGACTCTGGTCGGCGGTGTGATGTTCCTCGTCTGGCTGGGCGAGCAGATCACGGCGCGCGGGATCGGGAACGGCATCTCTCTCATCATTTTCGCGGGTATTATCGCCGAGCTGCCACGGGCAGCCGCTGGCCTTCTTGCGTCAGGTCGATCCAACGCAATCGGTGCGCCGCTCATCATCGGTGTCCTTCTCATGGCTGTGGGTCTTGTGGCGTTCGTGGTGTTCATGGAGCGGTCGCAACGGCGCCTTCTCATCCAGTATCCGCGCCGCCAGCAAGGCAATGGCATGACGCAGGGGGAGAAGTCCCACCTGCCACTGAAAATCAACACGGCTGGCGTTATCCCGCCGATCTTCGCATCCAGCCTCCTGTTCCTGCCTGCCACAGCGTCCGGCGCGATTGGTGCTGATGCACCAATGTGGCTCCAGGACCTGGTGGGCAGCCTGCAGCCGGGGCACTGGATTCACATGATCCTATACGCCGTGCTGATCTTCTTCTTCTGCTTCCTGTACACATCCATCGTGTTCAATCCGCAGGATACGGCGGACAACCTCAAGAAATATGGTGGTTACATCCAGGGCTATCGCCCGGGCGCGCGGACGGCAGACTATATCGACTACGTTCTGACGCGGATCACGGTCATCGGGGCGCTCTACATCACGGCGGTCTGTCTGGTGCCGGAGATCCTACGGATGCAGAACTCGGCCATCCCGATTTATCTTGGCGGGACCTCGCTGCTCATCGTCGTGACTGTGACGCTTGATACGGTTCAGCAAATTCAGGGTCATCTGCTCGCGCAGCAGTACGAATCACTCATCAAGAAATCGAAGCTGAGAGGGGCGCGTCGATGATCGTCATCTTTTTGGGACCACCGGGCGCCGGCAAGGGAACGCAGGCAGCCTATATCTCCCAGAAGCGCGGAATTCCGCAGCTCTCCACTGGAGATATGCTTCGCGCGGCCATTACCGCGGGCACGCCGGTAGGCAAGAAGGCGAAAGCCGTGATTGATGCTGGTGAGCTGGTCTCGGACGAGATCGTTGCCGGCATCATCGCTGACCGGATTGATGAAGATGATTGCCGCAAGGGCTTCCTGCTGGATGGTTTCCCGCGCACGCTCGAACAGGCGCGCATGCTGGACGACATTATCGCATTCCGTAACCGCAAGATTGACGTGGTGCTGGCGCTTCAAGTCGACGAGAATGCCCTGGTCGACCGGCTCAACAGCCGGATTCAACAGACCAAGGATGCCGGCGGAGAAGTCCGCTCCGACGACAATGTCGAGACGTTCCGCAAACGTCTTGAAGTCTATTCTACGCAGACGGCGCCTCTCATTCCCTATTACCGGGATCAGGGGCTTATTGCTGATATTGATGGCATGAAGCCGATCAATGTAGTGTCTGCTCAAATCGATAGCGTTCTTGACGGATTGTCTTGACGTGGGGTGAGGGCGTTCTATAAGCGCGCTCTTCACCTTTGCACATTCTTCACCGTCCAAGGTCCGAATCATCTGCCTTGGGACCCGTTTCACATACCGCTCTATTCAGAGTGGTCATTCTAAAGAGGCTCGTAACGTGGCTCGTATCGCTGGGGTCAATATCCCAAACAATAAGCGCGTGCACATCGCGTTGACCTATATCCACGGGATTGGACCTGCAAAGGCCCAAGAGATTGTTGAGAAGGTGGGTATCACAGAAGAGCGCCGGGTCCAGGACCTGAGCGACGCTGAGGTGCTGCGCATTCGTGAGACAATCGACGAAAACTTCACCGTGGAAGGTGATCTGCGTCGTGAAACCGCGATGAACATCAAGCGTCTGATGGACCTTGGTTGCTATCGGGGCCTGCGTCACCGCCGGGGCCTGCCGGTCCGCGGCCAGCGCACGCACACCAATGCTCGTACCCGTAAGGGTCCTGCGAAACCGATTGCTGGGAAGAAGAAATAATGGCTCGCCAACCGCAACGCGGTGCCGTTCGGCGCCGGGAACGCAAGAATATTTCGAACGGCGTCGTTCACGTGAACGCGTCTTTCAACAATACGATGGTCACCATCACCGACGAACAGGGCAACACGATTTCGTGGTCCTCGTCCGGCCATATGGGCTTCAAAGGCTCGCGGAAGTCGACACCATTTGCCTCGCAGATGGCTGCCGAAGACGCCGCTAAAAAGGCTATGGAGCACGGTATGAAGTCAGTCGACGTGCTCGTTCGCGGTCCTGGCTCGGGTCGTGAAAGTGCACTTCGCGCACTGCAGGCTGCTGGCCTCACTGTGACCAACATTAAAGATGTGACGCCGATTCCCCATAATGGTGTTCGTCCGCGGAAACGTCGCCGCGTCTAAGACGATACTGTTTTTGGGATAATGGGCGCGATTGTGCCCTTAGGAGACTTTGATGCTCGAGAAGAACTGGCAGGAACTCATCAAGCCGCAGAAACTCGAAGTTGAGCACAGCTTCGATCCTCAGCGGAAGGCGACTATCATCGCCCAGCCGCTGGAGCGCGGTTTTGGTCTGACGCTCGGCAACAGCCTGCGTCGGATCTTGATGTCCTCACTTCAAGGCGCTGCCGTCACCGCGATTCAGGTCGACGGTGTTGTGCACGAATTTTCGTCTATCCCCGGTGTTCGGGAAGACGTCACCATCATTGTGCTGAACATCAAGCAGCTGGCGATCCGCATGCACGTGGATGGCCCTAAGCGTCTGGTTCTTCACAAGAAGGGCCCGGGCGTTGTCACCGCCGGCGATATTCAGGAAACGGCTGATATCGAGATCCTCGACAAGGATCACGTGCTGTGCACGCTCGATGAGGGCGCTGACCTGCGGATGGAAATCACCGTTCAGACCGGCAAGGGCTATGTCCCTGCTGATCGCAACCGGCCAGAGGACGCGCCGATCGGTCTTATCCCGGTCGACAGCCTCTACAGCCCGGTGCGTCGCGTGTCCTACAAGGTTGAGAACACCCGTGAGGGTCAGGTGCTCGACTATGATCGTCTCGTGCTCGAAATCGAAACCAACGGGGCTGTCAGCCCTGAGGATGCCGCGGCCTATGCCGCGCGTATCCTTCAGGACCAGCTGCAGATCTTCGTGAACTTTGATGAGCCGAAGAAAGACGAGGCCGGTGGCGTCGGTGAAGAGCTTCTCTTCAACGCAGCCCTGCTGCGCAAGGTTGATGAGCTTGAGCTGTCCGTGCGTTCGGCCAACTGTCTGAAGAACGACAATATCGTGTATATTGGCGATCTCATTCAGAAGACCGAAGCCGAGATGCTCCGTACACCAAACTTTGGCCGCAAATCGCTGAACGAGATCAAGGAAGTTCTCGCGACGCTGGGTCTGCACCTTGGGATGGATGTGCCGGACTGGCCACCTGAAAATATCGAAGAGCTTGCTCGCAAGTTTGAAGATCAGAATTGACGGGTATCGGGCGATCCTCATGGATCGCCTGAGGCCTTTGTATAACCGGTCTGGTGACTTGGTGGGCGCTGATGCGCCATTGGCACCGGGCCTCTGACAAGACCAAACCATCCGCCGTGAGCGGAGTAGTGGAGATTAGATCATGCGCCACGGATTTGCGCACCGTAGACTGGGTCGCTCGCAGAGCCACCGTAAAGCGATGTTCGCCAACATGGCCGCTTCGCTCATCAAGCACGAGCAGATTGTAACGACTCTGCCCAAGGCAAAAGAACTCAAGCCGATCGCTGACAAGCTGATCACGCTGGCGAAGAAAGGTGATCTGCACGCGCGCCGTCAGGCCATCAGCCAGATCCGTGACGTTGCCATGGTCGGTAAGCTGTTCGAGACCCTCGGTCCTCGCTACAAGGATCGCAATGGCGGCTATACGCGCGTCATGAAGGCGGGTTTCCGTTATGGCGATAACGCGCCTCGCGCCGTCATCGAGTTTGTGGATCGTGATGAAAGTGCCAAAGGCCTCGATTCTGGTCCAACCATGGAAGTCGAAATGGCCGACGAGGAATAAATCCTCGACTGCTCGACACCACAAAAGGTCGCCTCAGGGCGGCCTTTTTTTTGTTTCGCGCATCCTATGGATGTGCGAATTGAAAGGCGGCAACTGATTGTAAATCTTGCGGAAGTGTTAAAGCTGAGATATTTTCCCAACACCAAACTTAATTTGGGGGAGAAAAATGAAAGTAATCTCGACGCTTGCGGCGATGGCAGCAGCATGTCTGCCACTCTCTGCATTTGCGCAATCTATCACACCTGCTTCTCACGAAGACACGATTGATCTGGGCTCCAGCGGATCAGTCGAAGTAACGGTTTCGACGCCAACTGAAGGAACGGCGACCGACCTGATCGATGTCGTTTTTCTTGCCGATAACACGGGTTCGATGAGTTCTGAACTTTCGGCTGTCAAAGCCGAAGCGTTCAACCTGCTGACGGCTCTTGGCCTGAGCGGTGCTGATATCCGTTATGCCGTGACGTCCTATTTTGGCGATCCGGTTGAAGGAAACACGCCAGGCAATACGGGTTCGAATGATCGTTTCGCGGCCTATAACGCCATTCAAACGTTCACGAGTGATACCACGGCCGTGCAGGGTGCGATCAACCAATGGTTCGCCTCTGGCGGCGGTGACGGTCCTGAAGCCGCCATCTACTCGCTGCATCAGATCGCAACAGGCGGCGCCGACAGCGAAAGCGGCGTGGGGTCGGGTATTGATCTTGGTTTCCGTTCCAGTGCCACGAAAATTGTCGTATGGTTCGGCGACATCGGTAACCACGAGGACACAGTGGACGTCCCCGAAGCGATTGCTGCCCTGCAGGCTGCAGGCATTACAGTCATCGCGATCAGCTCGGGCGGCAGCCTGAATCGGTCCGGCGACTCTGCGAACCAGGCAACGCGTATCGTCGAAGCGACCGGCGGGATCGAAGCTACGGCGGGTTCAACGGATCTTGCCGCTGTCATTCTCGACACGCTCGGCGATGTGACTGACACGATCGACCTCAACTTGACGCTCAGCGAGATGTTCCCAGGCCTGCCTGTGACCGTCACCTGTACAAGCGTTGGTGGTTGTGACGATGTGGGTCTCGGTGAAAGCCGCACTTTCCTGATCTCTTACAATGGTATGGAAGTGGGGACCTACACCTTCACTGCATCTGTGACTGGTCTGTCGGTTTCTGTTGATCCGATCCGCATTACGGTTGTCGACGGCACACCTGAAGTGCCAGTGCCAGCCGCAGCGGTTCTCTTCCTGACAGGCCTTGCTGGCTTCGTCGCGCGCCGCAAAAAAGCGCGCGCCTGAGAATAGACGGCCATTCCGTGCCGTGAGATGATGGAATTGGGGAGGGGGCAACCCCTCCCCAATTTGCGTTCTGGGGGAGAAAATTCATGATGAACAAGAAGATTGGACTCGGCCTTGCGATCCTGTCCGTGTTCGGCAGCACCGCGCTCGCGAGCCCGGTGACCTATGACGCCGACCAGGAAATGCTGGATGCATTGGTCCGCCGTCTGCAACTGACCAGCACCGCCGTCGAAACCGCCGAACGGTTTGGTGATGTCAGTCGTCTGTTTGCTTCGCAGTTCACGGAGCTTTCCGATCGGGTGTCTGGTGACGCGGCCTTGAGCGTGATGGTCACTGCGCTCGGCACTGGACAGTTCGACAAGACCGAAAAGGCGGCCGACGCCTATCTCGATATCCATCCGGAGTCCGCTCTGGCATTTGAAATTCGGGGGCTGGCGAGGAGCTATCTCGATCGACTTGATGACGCTCTTGTCGATTTCTCCACCGCAGCCCGTCTAGCACCCGAGAGTGCCATTCCGCCAACCCGCCGTGGGGTCGTGCTGGCCGCGATGGGCCGTCGCTCCGACGCGGAAATGGCGCTGCGCGATGCGCTGAAGATCGATCCGACGTCGCGACGGGCGGCACAGCAGCTTGGTTTTGAACTCTACAAGGATGGCCGATATGCCGAAGCCCTCCCGTACCTGAAGCAGGGGCGGGTCGAAGATCAGACGCAATTCACCATCATCGAGACGGTGCTGATCGATGCCGCCTATCGGCTGAACGACATGGCAACCGTCGCCGATATTCTGGGCGCACGGTCGCGTACGGACCTGTCGTCCTACCTGCTCATGATGCGGGGCAGTGCGTATCTGTTGACGGGGGCACCCGAGGATGCGGTCGCGGATTTCCGAGCGCTCGTCGCACAAGCTGACGCTCCGCCTCAGTCCCAGCTTCTTCTTGCCCGGGCCCTGGCGCGGGCAGGGGAGCAGGACGAAACCTTCCTCATACTGAAGAACATGGAGGCGTCCCGGTCTCTCGCCCAGGCAGAGAGAACAGAATTCGTCGCACTCGCTCTTGATGCCGGCGGGGTGTCCGAGGCCCGTCAGATGGCTGCCCCGCTGCTGGCAGATCCTGCCCCCCTTGATCCGGCGACCCTCGATGTCCTCATCCGGCTGTTCGTTGCAGAGAAGAATACGGATGGCGCGCTGGCGTTCCTGAGCGAGCGTCTTGAGCGTCGGCCATCGTCCACGCTCTATGAACGGCGGGCGTCGCTGAATGCGGCACGGCGCGCGTACTCGGATGCGGTGGATGATTACCGGTCGGCCATTCTTCTGACGCCTGATGATCCGGGCCTCTACCGGGAACTCGCCCTGGCCCATTCTCGGGCAGGCAACCGGGTCGAAGCGGTCACCACGGCAAAACGTCTGACCGGTCTGTCGCGTCTGCCGAGCGACTGGTCGTTTCTTGGCGCTCTTTATGAAGACGTGAACCGCCCCGCCGCGGCGCAGGAGGCCTATGAAAAGGCGCTGTCGCTGGGGCCTGACTTCCTCGCATCGCATAATCTCAGTGTCGCTTACGCGCGCAACGGCGATTTCGAAAAAGCCCTGCCATTGTCGGCCGCTGCCTATGAGCGCCAGCCTGACAATGCCGCCGTCCAGCACAGCTATGGCTGGATCCTGGCCAATACAGGTGACCTCAAGAAAGGGCTGGCGTTGCTGGAGAAGGCTGCGGTCCAGTCGCCGACAGACGCTCTGTTGCAATATCGCCTGTCGATTGTTCTTGGTGCGGATGGGCAGAAACAGAAGGCCAAGGCCCTGCGCGAGGCTGCTGTCATGGCTGATTCTGGCGTGGCGGGGAAATCGGGTCGGGACAATCTGTCGGCCCGATAGGGGGCATTGAGCAGATCGCGCCGATGGGGTGTCCGCCTCACGGTCCGCCGCGGCCTTTGTCACGGGATGCCGTGATGGTGCGCTTGAAATCGTGTCCCGGTGTCTGCGATCCCATAAAAAACATCGCTCAGCCTGTCACTTGGCTTGAGTTGAACACCAGAATGGTGAACTATTTTCGAAAATGAAAACTGAGGGCACATGCGTTTTTCATCCATTCTCGTGGCAGCCGCCACTGCATTTTCCACGGCCGCCGTCGCGCAGGTTCCCGTTGAAGCGTTCGCAGAAATGCCGATGTTCAAACAGTTGGAAATCTCGCCAGACGGTCAGAAATTCTTTACACGCATTAATGACAACGGCACCTATCGTTTCATGGTTGTCGATATATCGGGCGGCGGTGTCCAGCCCCTGTTCTCGTACCCTGAATCGAAAGAGCGGACGATCGGCCGGGCGGAATGGGCCCGCAATGACCGGATTGTCCTTGGTCTGATGTATAAGGGCCAACGCGGATCAACCAATGTCTATGAGACCCGGCTGATCGGCATGGATCCTGATGGCACGAAGCAGAAGGATCTCTTCCCCAAGAACATCAAAGGGCCGGGCGGGCGTCCGGTGCAGCTGCAGGACCAGATCGTCTCGACCATGCCGCAGGATCCGGGCAAAATTCTTGTCCAGTATTTTGGCTCAGTCTACGCCGTCAACATCGATCGCACCGCCGTACACACGCCGGTCCGGCGGGAGTGGCCGGATATCTCCTATTGGCAGGGAACGAGAGACGGCGAAGTTTTTGCAGGCTGGGGCGTCAAGGATACCGAGAATTTCTCGACACCCACTTTGATTCTGCTGACGGACGGAAACGACTGGGTATCGCGCCATCATCTGCGTCAGGACGAAAGTTTTGACGTTATAGGTCCTGCGGCTCGGCCAAATATCTATTACGTCATTTCATCTCATGAAGGCCGGGCTGGCCTTTACGAGTATGATGCAAAAGCTGACCAATTTGGAAAAGTCGTTTATTCTGATCCGGATATTGATGTCGACAACGCCGTCTACGATGATGAGACACGGTCAGTACTCGGTGTTGTTTTGGCCGAAGACGAAAATGATGTAACGTGGCTCAGTGACAACTGGATCAGCGCGGAACTGGCAAAGCTGAAGGCGACGTTTCCCGACAATGAAGTGGCAATCTACGGATTCAACGAAACCAAGACCCACGCCATCGTCAAGGTCAATCCGTTGCACGCGCCCGGCCAATTGTTCATCTACGATCGCCAGACGCCGGGCCTGACGGCCTTGCCCGTCCAGCAACCAAGCCTGCAAGGACAGCCATTAGGCAAGATCATCACCACGTCATTCAAGGCCCGCGATGGTCTCGATATCCCCGCCTATGTGACCCTGCCGCCTGGTCTGACCAGTCTGGAGCAGGCCCGAAATCTGCCTTTCGTGGTCTATCCCCATGGTGGCCCCCACGCGCGGGATTATGCGGAGTATGATTTCATCGCCCAGATGTTGGCGTCCCAAGGCTATGGCGTCTTGCAGATGAACTTCCGCGGGTCCTCCGGCTACGGACGGGAATTCCTGCTCGCAGGGAAACGTGAATGGGGCCAGGCGATGCAGGATGATATTACCGATGGTGCCCAGTGGCTGGTGTCGAAAGGCTATGCGGCAAATAACAAGCTCGCCATTCTGGGCGGGTCCTATGGTGGATATGCCGCTTTGATGGGCGCCGCCAAAACGCCCGATCTGTACCAATGTGCCATCGGCCTCAACGGCGTCTACGATTTGCCGCAAGTGTTGGCATCGGCACGCCAATATATGGGGGGCCGTTATAGCACGCGCTTCATTGGCGATCTCTATAAAGACCGGTCGACCCTGAACCAGAATTCGCCGATCAATCTGGTCAATCAGATCTCGGTGCCCGTGCTTCTCGTGCATGGCCAGAAAGACAATACGGTCAACGTCGACCAGTCTCGCGCCATGGCCGCCGCGATGCAGAAGGCCGGTGCCAATGTGCGCTATGTCGAGCTGCCCGAGGATGACCACTACCTGTCGTTTCAGGACACGCGCCTGACTTTCCTGCAGGAAAGCGAGCGGTTCCTGGAATCCTGTCTTGGGCAGTGACGCACGAACCCTTAAACCCTTGTGAGGGGCGCCGCCCGGCGCTTCTCACTGGCGCCATGGGGGCGTAAGGGGGCCTTTTCAGTTTGAGAGGTCATGACCCATGCGATTGATGCCCATTTTGGTCCTCCTTGCCCTCATGCCCGCATCGCCGGCCGCCCTTGCCCAGACGACCATACCGAAAACAGATCTGGAGCTGAAAGCCAGCTACGCCCCGGTGGTGAAAGACGCGGCGCCCGCCGTCGTGAATATCTACACCAAGCGCGTCGTCACCCAGCGGATGCGATCCGTTTTCGATGACCCGTTCATGCGCGATTTCTTTGGTCGTTCGCCCGGCCTTAACCGTCAGCGTGTCGAGAGCTCTTTGGGGTCCGGGGTTATTGTCGATCCCAAGGGCATCATCGTTACAAATAACCACGTCGTCGAGAACGCCGGTGAGATCAAGGTCGTCCTGGCGGACCGTCGCGAGTTTGAGGCGGAGGTCCTGCTGACCGATGCCCAGACAGACCTTGCCATACTGCGGGTAGAGACCAATAGCGATCTGCCCTTTATCGATTTTGCCGACAGTGACCGGGCAGAAGTGGGAGACATCGTCCTTGCCATTGGCAACCCCTTCGGCGTGGGACAGACGGTCACCAGCGGCATCGTCTCGGCGCTGTCGCGCACGGCGGCGTCGATCTCGGACTACCAGTTCTTCATTCAGACCGATGCCGCGATCAATCCGGGGAATTCCGGTGGTGCGCTGGTTGACGTGAACGGACGACTTCTCGGCGTCAACACGGCGATCTATTCCCGGTCGGGCGGATCGAACGGCATCGGATTTGCCATACCCGGTAATCTGGTCCGGCAGGTCGTCGAATCGGCGGCTGGCGGCGAGCGGATGGTGCGTCGTCCCTGGCTTGGCCTGCAGGGAACATCCGTGGACAGCAAGGTGGCATCGGCCCTGGGGCTTGATCGCCCGGTCGGGGTCATTGTCGGGGATATCTATCCTAAGAGTCCCGGCGATCGGGCAGGAGTTCGCGAGGGCGATGTCATCGTCGCGATCGGTGATCAGGATATCTTTGATGCCGAGGCCCTGCGCTATCGTCCGGCCACGCGGCGCGCGGGCGACCGGATCGACCTGAAACTGCTGCGTGATGGCAAACAGAAGACGGTCTCGGTCAAACTTGACTATCCGCCCGAAGACCCGCCGCGCAACGAGACAATTCTTGATGGTCAGCATCCGCTGAGCGGTGTCACGATCGCCAATCTGTCGCCGGCCCTGGCTGAGGAGCTGGGCCGCAATCCCATGGGTAGCGGCGTCGTCATCACTGCCGTCGACGATACGAGCCTTGGCCGCCGATATGGTATTCAGCCCAATCTGGCGCTGGTGCAGGTGAACGGTGTTGCCATCAAGGATGTGAAGGACGTGCTGCGTGCGGTGAATACGAATAGCCGCGTCTTTGTCATGCAACTGGCCGATCAGAATGGCCGCGTATCAACGCTGCGAGTCGGTCGATAGCCGCGTCCGACGATCTGTTCGGCGCTGCGGGCCTGGAGCAGGGCGCGCCGCGACCGCTGGCCGACCGGCTGCGTCCGGCGACGGTGGGCGAGGTGGTGGGCCAGGACCATTTGTTGGCGGAGGGTGCGCCCCTGTCTCGCATGCTGGCCAAACGGCGGCTGTCTTCCATCATCTTCTGGGGACCACCGGGGGTGGGCAAGACGACCTTGGCACGGCTATTGGCCGACGAGGTCGATCTAGATTTCGTGCAGATTTCCGCGATCTTTACCGGTGTCGCCGATCTCCGGAAAGTTTTTGCGCAGGCAGAAGGCAATCGCGCCGCGGGGCGAGGGACGCTGCTGTTTGTCGACGAGATTCACCGCTTCAACCGGGCGCAGCAGGACAGCTTCCTGCCCGTCATGGAAAGCGGCGTCATCACGCTGGTGGGCGCAACGACGGAAAATCCATCATTTGCCCTGAACGCGGCCCTTCTGTCTCGCGCGCAGGTGTTGACGCTCAATCGTCTTGACGCGGATAGTCTCGGGCAATTGGTGGGGCGTGCCGAGACCTATCTTGATCGCCCACTGCCGCTTACGCCCACGGCCCGGACGGCGCTGCTTGAACTGGCTGACGGGGACGGACGTTTTCTACTGGGTCTCGCCGAAGAACTGGCCGCTTTGCCAGAAGACACCGCCCCGCTTGATGAAGCAGCGCTGGCCAATGTCGTACAGCGCCGGGTGCCCGTGTACGACGCCAATCAGGATGGTCATTACAATCTCATCAGTGCCCTGCATAAAGCCGTTCGGGGGTCCGATACCGATGCGGCGCTGTACTGGTTCGCCCGAATGCTGGAGGCGGGGGAGGACCCACGCTTTCTAGCACGCCGGATCATCCGCATGGCGAGTGAGGATATTGGCCTTGCTGCGCCCGATGCGCTCGCCATGACGATCGCCGCGCGGGATGCCTACGAACAATTGGGGTCGCCGGAAGGCGAATTGGCGCTGGCTCAGGCCGTCGTTTATCTGGCCAGCGCGCCGAAATCGAATGGCGTCTACACGGCCTACAAAGCGGCAAGACGCGCGGCGAAGGAGACGGGCTCTCTCATGCCGCCGCGCCACGCCATGAATGCGCCGACCAAGCTGATGAAGGCTGAGGGGTATTCGGACGGGTATGTCTATGACCACGACACGCCGGATGGCTATGCCGGGCTCGACTATTTCCCGCCGGGCATGGAGCGCCAGAATTTCTATGCACCGCCAGCCCGAGGGGCGGAAAAAACGATCCGCGATCGGCTCGCCTGGTTTGCGGCACGCCGCAAGCCGCCGGGCGACCGCACGTAACGTTCAATCAACCTGACATCGCTCATAAACCGGGTTACGGTTAACACGAACCACGGAGTGTCATGATTTCGCCATGCGATTCACGCTGTTTATCGTTGCATTGGTCGTCTTCACGATCATTCTTCTCTATGTAGTAGGAGATCGGCGCCAGCCGACCCAACGCGTAATTGAACAAGAGGTCGAGCTTGAAGCTCGGTAAAGGGTATATGGGCGTAGTGAAATCCGTAAGCTTGGCGTTGGGTCTGACTGTTCTGGGCCTGTCTGCCGCATCGGCGCAGGAGCGGTTGACCACCCCTGACAGCGCACAGTTTGATTCCAGCGCCTTTTCTCTCGGGACCCTGACGCCCAATTCCGGCGCGGCGAACCGCGATCTCTGGCAGCGCAGCGACGGCCCCGCCCTCGACGCGCTTCTGGCGGCGGTGCCAACCACTTATTCTGACCCGCTCTATCTGGAAGTGCTGCGCCGCATCACGCTGTCTCCCGGCGAAGGCCCGGCCAATGCCGACAATCTGCTGGCGGGACGGAAATTTCTGACGGCCGCCCAGGCTGGTTTCTATCGTGACGCCGCGTCGCTGGCGGAACTCGTGCCCGGGCTGCGCTCCGAACCGGCGCTGGCAAAGGTCGTCGCCTATGAAGAATTGCTGGACGGTGAGGCGGATGCCGCCTGTGCCCGTGGGGCCAGCTTGCGGGATGGACGCACTGATCCGTTCTGGGTCCGGCTGCGCCATTTCTGTTACGTCCGCGCAGGCGAGACGTCGGCGGCAGAACTGACCCTGGACCTGATGCGCCGTCAGGACTGGCTCGCCGATGCCGATATTGATCGCGCTTCGGCCTTCGCTGCGGACCGGCTGAATGGCGATTTCGTTCCGCAGGGTCCCATTGACTATGCCATGCGCGCCGATGCCGGTCTGCCGATGACCATGGCGCAGCTCGATGCGGCGCGGCCGATGATCGTTGCCGCCGTCGCGCGCGATGGGGACCAGCCCGCCGATCTGCGCGAAAAGGCGCTCATCTGGTCAGTGGCGTATCACACGATTGATGTGGCCGAGGCCCGCTCCATTCTCAATGACCTGCCAAGCGCTCAACTCGCGGGCGATCTTCTCAATGTCACGACCCAACCGCCGGGCACGCTCGAAATGGCCGAAGCTGTCGGCAACATGCTTGGCGGTGCGAATGGCGACTGGATGTCATTCAAGGCGCGCTCAATGCTTCTGGCAAAGGTTCTGCCCGCGACCGAGCCTGTCATGAACTACGCCCCGAATGCAGCGGATATTGCGGTCGCCGGCATGGTCACCAGCCAGCCTGCGGTGGTCGAGAAATGGATCCTCGCGCTTGCCGGTGATGGCGCCGACCCCGCTGCCTCAGCCTATGCTGGGTCTCTGGTGGAGCTTTATGCCATCCTCGATCCGGGCGCAGCGCGCCGTATCGGCTCGTATATTGGCCTGGCGTTTGAACCTGCCGAGATCGCACCGCTTGGTGCTGGTGCGCCTTCAGGCGAGGTGCCTGTCGCGCTCTTCGTCGATGCTGGTCTTGATGCCGCCCAGGCCGGCAGTATTGGTCCGGCGACCTTGGTCTATCTCATGGGCATGAAGGTGGGCACGAGCGATGAGACGGCGCCGATCCATCAGGCGGTGATGAGCTGGGCCCGTGCCCACGCTGATCTGAATTGGCTCGATCGTCAGGCGGCTTTCCGTCAGGCGGCGATGAAGCTGATGGCAGAAGGCGGTTCTGGCGGTGCGCGGATGAGCCCGGGCGGCTCGCCAGTGCCACGGGTCAAACCGACCGGCAATTGACGAGCGCCGACAGCGCCGTCCCCACCAGCGGCCCGATCGCGCTGTTCCTTGACATGATGAGTGTCGAGCGCGGCGCGTCCGCCCGCACAATCCGCAATTATGGCCGTGACCTCACCCGGGTCATGGCTTTCTTATCGTCCCAGCGGTCTGTGTCTCTGACCGAGGCAACGCGGGATGACTTGGCTGCCTATCTGGGATTTCTGCGATCTGCGGGAAAAAGCCCGGCCACGGCCGCGCTCTGTCTGTCCGCCATCCGCCAGTTCTATGCCTTTACCTATGCCGAGGGGCTCACAGCCGATGATCCGGCACAGGCATTGGAGCGGCCGAAGACGAGGCGACCCTTGCCCAAGGTGCTGGGTGTCGACGAAGTGACGCTGCTGCTTGATCGGGCCAAGGCCGATGCGGCGACAGGGGCGCCAAAAGCGCTGCGCCTCCTGTCGATGATGGAGGTCCTCTACGCAACCGGCCTGCGGGTGTCTGAACTGTGCGGCCTGCCACGTCAGGCGTTTGACGCCGATTGCCCATGGCTCAATGTCATCGGCAAGGGCGACAAGGAACGAATCGTGCCGCTGACCGAGCCGGCGATCAACGCGACGATGGACTGGCTGGAGGCCCTCGGTCCGGAGGCGAAGGCGGGTTATCTGTACCCCTCGCGCGGCAAGACAGGGCACATCACGACGGCGCGCTTTGCCCAACTCTTGAAGGATCTCGCCGCCGCTGCAGGTGTCCTGCCAAGCCGCGTCTCGCCCCATGTGCTGCGCCATGCCTTTGCGAGCCACCTTCTCGAAGGCGGCGCCGATCTGCGGGTCGTCCAGCAATTGCTCGGCCATGCTGACATCACCACCACACAGATCTATACCCACGTCTCGACAGAGCGCCTGCGCCGGGTCATGGAAGAGAAACATCCGCTAGCCCGGCAAAACTCTTAACCGTTCCCGGTTTGTCAACGAGTTCATGCTCCCCTATGAGAGGAGCCCGATTGTGAGAGAAAGTGATCCCATGCGCAGTTACCTTGAGTTTGAAAAGCCGATTGCTGAACTCGAAGGCCAGATCGACGAACTTCGAGCCCTGGAAGGCGAAGAAAAAGTCGGTGTGACCGAAGAGATCAACCGGATGCAGACCAAGGCCGACAAGCTGCTCGGCGAGACCTATGAGAACCTCTCACGCTGGCAGAAGACGCTCGTCGCGCGGCACGCCAGCCGCCCCCATTTCACGGACTGCGTCGACCAGCTGATGACGGAATTTACACCGCTCGCGGGTGATCGGTCCTACGGCGAGGACGCAGCCATTATCGGTGGTCCGGCGCGTTTTCGCGGTCGGTCCGTCATGGTGATGGGCCATGAAAAGGGTACAGATACCCAAAGCCGTGTGACCCACAATTTCGGCATGGCCCGGCCGGAAGGCTATCGCAAAGCGATTCGCCTCGTTGAGATGGCGGAGAAATTCGGCCTGCCCATCATCACGCTCGTTGATACCGCTGGCGCTTATCCTGGACTTGGCGCTGAAGAGCGCGGCCAGGCTGAGGCCATCGCGACGTCAACCGCACGGTTTCTGGACGCAGGCGTGCCCGTGATCAGCTGTATCGTGGGGGAGGGCGGCTCTGGCGGGGCCGTGGCGCTCGCAGCGGCGGACCGGGTCATGATGTTTGAGCACTCGGTCTATTCGGTCATTTCACCGGAAGGCTGCGCTTCGATCCTGTGGAAGGATTCAAAGGACGGTGGTCGCGCGGCTGAAGCTGCCGAGGCGATGAAGATCTCCGCCCAGGACCTTCTGGAGCTCGGCGTTATCGACACGATCATCCCAGAGCCAACGGGCGGTGCGCATCGCAATCCGCGCCAGGCGATTGAGAGCATGGGCGATGCGATTGACGTGTCCCTGAAAAACCTTGGTCATATGGATGCGGATGAACGTCGCCGCTCGCGCCGCCAGAAATTTCTCGCCATTGGTCGCGAAGGCCTGATCTGACCCCTCAGATCTGATTTTCTTTCACGACAGATTTATCAGCGACGCTTGGCGCACGGGCGCGAATACGCTCGCGCGCTGTCGCGGCCTGAGGGCGGTGCAGGCGATCGGTGAACCGTCCGGGGGCGGCTGGTTTGTCATTGCCCTCCACGCGGCCTAGGGCGCTGATCAGGGCAATGATGATCAGATAGCCGTCCCACATCTCCATGGAGACCGAGGCACCGCCAATTCCGAAGGTTATGATCGCCATCTGAGCGTATTTGCCGAAGGGCGAGCGCCAACTGCCTTCACCGGTGCTCGCATATCGGCGCTCCGCCTGTCCGGCCTTCAGAAAAGCCAGGCCGATAAAGCCCAGATAGAACAACAGGCCGATAAAGCCGGTCCCGCCCAGGACCTCAAAATAGATGGAGTGCGCCGCGCGCGCCGTATGGCCCGTGACGGTGTCGGCAATATCCTGCTCATAGGCGACCCGCAGGCCAGCGCCCGTCAGCGGATTGCGCTTTGCGAGCTCCCAGTTTGTCTCCCACGCTTCCACCCGCCCCATGAAGCTGGCGTCCTCATCGGCCTCAGTGATTGTCGACATGCGATCTGTGTAGTCATCAGGCAGGAACTGCACGCCGATGATCGCGACGACGACGGCGAGCGCGCCGGTGATGACCTTGTAGGATGATCGCAGCCACATCAGTCCTGCAAACACGATCAGGGCGATGAACGCTCCTCGTGACTGGGTTCCGATGATCCCGATAATGCTGAGGCCAAAGACCGCCCAGATGCCATAGCGGGTGATCGGCATGACCGCCTGTCGCGCCAGATAGAGAAACACGGGCAGCGTGGTCGCGAGCGCGATGCCCATATGGTTATTGTCGTAGAGGACCGTGCCGTCGATGCCGAACACCTGCCCGCGACCAAGGGTCGCCAACGTATAGGCCCCGGCCTTGGCCCCGAAAAATCCCATCACCAGAGCGAAAAGCCAAAGGAGGGCGTGGAAGCGCAGACGCGTCGTCACCACTGCCGAGCACAGTAGGGCGAAGATCATCACCTTGAAGAACAGATCGAAGGGATAGGCAGAGATCCCCGGCGCGATCGAGTTCAGCTGCGACATCCAGAGCCAGACGGCGAAACCTACCATCAGCCATGAAATACCGGACAGTCGCGCGCGCCAGAACTCACCGTGAAAGAAGAACGCGATGACCGTCAGGACGGCGATGTACATGTTCAGCGGATACTGGCTGGCCCAGTATGAGGCAGCCTGCGGTGTGGCGAGCGAAAACCACGCCCAGACCAGCAGTCCCACAAAGGGATAGCGGATGAGGGAGAGAAGGGCCGCCGCCAGAAATACCAGAAGAACGAGGTCGCGCATGGTGCCTTATCCGCAAGCGCCGTGCCGTAGCACGGCTGCCTTAGGAAAACGACAGGGGTCCAGTCCGACGCGACGGCAGATGGTCAGTTCTTAACCCCGATAGCCGATCTTCGCGCCGTATCGCCGGAATACATCTTCTATGCTGACGCCGTTTCGGGCGGCCGCTGTTTCGGCATCGGCCAGTTCAACGCGGACCTGAACCACGGGTGGTGCGTCCTGATTGGTGGTGAGCTTGCTGACTTGGCCATGCTGCACCGGTTGGCCGAAAGCGCCGGTAGAGCCATAGGTCTCCATGAAGGGCGCGTTGAGTGTCTCGGTCACGACGCGGTGGCCACTCGTCAGCTCAAGTATGATCAGATGCGTGTAGCCGTTCATGCGGGCGATCTCGGCGGCGCGGACCAGCGCGATGGCCCGGGCCGTTGGTTCCGTCGCGGCCCGTCCTTCGACCACATAGATACGCTCATCAATCTGTTCTTCGACATAGCCGTTGCCGCCATTGCTGGGGCCGTATGTTGAACAGGCTGCGGCCAGCAACACGACAAGGGCTGAAAGTAACTGGCGCATATGTTCCCCCGGATGTGCGTGAGCACATTCCTTTCAAGCCTCCATGCTATCAGCGTAGGTGGGCTAAGAACAGGCTAAGAAGCGAACCATGGCCCCTTGGCGTCAGTGGTTGATGCCCGCCACGGTGACGAGGCCGACGCGCTCCAGCACGCCGACGCGGACGCCGTCGAAAACATACTGCACAGCCAGCGCCATCAGCAGCATGCCGAGGAGGCGGGAGATGGTATTCATCCCCGTACGGCCCAGTGCATTGGCGATCTTTGACGAGAACATCATGATCACAATACCGATCCCCAGGGTAACAATCGTGGCGAGAATGACGGCGCCCTTGATGGTCCACTGCTCGCTCACGGGCAGCTCATGGCCCGGGTTCATCAGCAGCATGATGGTCGCGATGGCCCCAGGACCGGCCAGCATCGGAATGGCGAGTGGGAAGAACGCCACATTGTCCCGTGACGAGGCTTTCGGACCGGGCCGTTTGGCTTCCATTTCACTGTCCGGCTCGAAGAACATCCGGAAGCCGATCAGGAACAGGAGGATGCCGCCCGCAGCGCGGAAGGCGGCGATGTCGATGCCCAGATGTTTGAGGATCACGCCGCCGAAAAACCCGAAGGCGAGAATGACAGCCGCAGCGATACCGGCTGCCTGTATGGCGATTTTCGCCTGTGTCTTGTTGTCGTCGCCATGAGTTAGCGCGGCAAAAAGCGGTGCCACCATGATCGGATCGATCACGATGAACATGGTGACGAAGCTGGCGATAAACGTCGACAGGAAGCCGGTATCCATTGAAGGCCTTCAGGGGGTCAGATGAGTATAATCTGCTGGCCCATGAACCTGCGCAGAATGCCCGTCAACACCTTGCATGCAGTGCCGTAAAATTGCCTTTAGCTGATCCGGCGGTGGCAAACCTTGGCGGAAAATGCTGCGGCGATGGGCGCTGCTGAGCGGTTTCGGCCTGTTGGCGTGCTGCCGACCGGTCACCGGCGCCCGAACAGGCGCTCAATATCGGCAAGTTTCAACTCGACATAGGTGGGACGGCCGTGATTGCACTGGCCGGAATGGGGCGTTGCCTCCATCTGCCGGAGCAGGTGGTTCATTTCCTCTCCTGTAAGGCGCCGTCCCGCCCGGATCGAGCCGCGGCAGGCCATATTGCCCGCGATCTCGCCCAGCCGCTCCTTCAGGGCGAGGCCCTGGTCCAGATTGATGAGATCGGCGGCCAGGTCTCGGACCAGCCCCTTCACATCCCCCTGTCCAAAGAGGGTCGGCACCTCGCGCACCAGAATGGCGCCATCGCCGAAGCTTTCCAGATGAAGCCCCAGGGCCGCAAACTCCTCGGCCCGCTCGGTCAACGTTTCGACCTCATCTTGGGGAAGATCGACGACTTCAGGAATAAGCAGGCGCTGGGAGGGGATCGCCCCTTCTTCAAGATGGCGCTTCATGTCCTCATAGACGAGGCGCTCATGGGCGGCATGCTGATCGACAATGACGATGCCGTCGGTTGTCTGTGCCACGATATAGGTCTCGTGAAGCTGCGCCCGGGCGGCACCGAGGGGATAGGAGGGCGCGTCTTCTGCCGGTTCGGCTTGTGGGACATCAGCCCTCGCCGATGGAGCGATGGACTGTGCGCGGAAGGGGTTTGACTGTTCCCGCAAAACGGCCGCGTCAGGGCGGGCCGGCACGTAAGAGCGGTCGACGCTGGGGCGCGGTTCGGCCTGATAGGTGAATTCGCGATTGCGCTCAGGTGCCGCCTCAGGCTGGGCCCGGCCCAGCGCGTAACTGGCCACAGTGGTGGAGGCCCGGTGCCCGGCTTCTGACAGGGCATGACGCAGGCCCGAAACGATCAGACCGCGAATATGCGCACTGTCCCGGAATCGCACTTCGGATTTTGCGGGGTGTACGTTCACGTCGACGGCATCATAGGCAAGATCGAGAAACAGGACCACCTGCGGATGCCGGTCGCGGGCGAGGAAGTCTGCATAGGCACCGCGCAGGGCCCCCATTAGCAGGCGATCCTTCACCGGCCGTCCGTTCACGAACAGATATTGCCGGTCCGCCTGACCGCGGTTGAATGTCGGCACGCCCGCAAACCCGGTCAGATGAGCGTATTCACGCTCGGCATCGAGGGGCACGGCATTCTCCGCAAATTCGCCGCCCATGATCGCTGCCAAGCGCTGCAGATGCCCATCGGTCCCGGCAGGTTGCGCCTCATAGCGGAAGCGGCGGCGGCCATCGGCATCGAGGGCAAAACCGACATCGGGCCGCGCCATGGCCAGCGCCTTGATGGTCGCGGCGACAGCCATCGTCTCCGCCCGCTCACCTTTGAGGAATTTGAGTCGGGCTGGCGTTGCGTAAAAGAGGTCGCGCACTTCCACCCGCGTGCCATGGCCGGCAAGCGGGGCAGGCGTCGGCTCGGTCATGTCCCCGGCGTCACAGGCAATGCCCCAGGCATCGCTCCCTTCGACGCGAGACGTAATGGTCATCCGCGCCACCGAGCCGATCGAGGGCAGGGCTTCGCCCCGAAAGCCCATCGTCCCGATGTGCAGCAGATCGTAATCGCCTGCATCGTCCGGCTCGAGCTTGGAGGTGGCATGGCGTTCCAATGCAACGGGCAGGGCGTCGGGGCCCATGCCGCAGCCATTGTCGACCACGCGGATCAATGTGCGGCCCCCATCCTCAACGGTGACTGTGATGTCCGTCGCCCCGGCATCCAGTGCGTTTTCGACGAGCTCTTTCACGGCCGCTGCGGGCCGTTCGATCACTTCCCCGGCCGCAATTCGATTGACCGCAGCCGCTGGCAGCCTGCGGATGATACGCGGCGCGGTGGCGGGGAGGGCTCGGCGAGAAGACTGGGACACTGAAACTCGGGACCTTGGGAAGCGGATCGCTGCGTATAGCGGGAGTCGCCGGGATTGTCGCGGGGGGCGGGATGAACTGCCCGATTTGGGGCGCTCGGCCGTGTCCTTTGCGCCCATAGCGGTTGGGCAATCAAGGAGACCTTTCATGTCTTTTCAAGTTCATGCCCTCAGCCCAGATGCCTTCGCACACCTGTTCGACCTGTCAGACAGGATCTTGCGATCCAACAGGCCCGGTGGGTGAAGGCAAGCAGTTGCCCGGGTTTTCCATGTCGTATCAGTCTGGAGGATGCACCGATCGGCGAGGACGTTCTGCTGGTGAACTTCGAGCACCATGCCGTCATGTCGCCATATCGTTCGACGTATGCAATTTACGTCCGGCCCGATGTTCGGCAGGCCGCGCCCTATAAGAGTGCCTTGCCGCCGATCCTGTGGAACAGGCCGATTGCGATCAGAGCCTTCGACGCCGAAGGTATGCTGATCGGCGCTGATTTGGGGAAGAACGAGATGCTGCCTGAGAAAATTGACCGCCTGCTCGACGTCAAAGGCGCTCAGTACCTGCACCTGCATAATGCGATGCACGGCTGTTACGCGGCGAGCGTGATGCGATGAGTCCGGAGCCGCCTTATTATGCTGTTATCTTCACCTCTTCACGCCAGGGCGCCGGCCATGATGGCTACGGGGAGGCCGCGGCAGAGATGGAAAAACTGGCTGCCGAACAGCCAGGCTATCTGGGGCATGTGAGCGCGCGGGGCGCAGACGGCGTGGGCATCACCGTTTCTTACTGGAGAACGCGCGAGGATATTGCCGCGTTTCGAGCGGTCAAAGACCATTTGCGCGTTCAGGCTGCCGGGCGAGCGGGCTGGTACGACTGGTATGTCAGCGAATCAGCCTTGGTTGAGCGCGTGTCCCGTTTCGACGCGCGGTCCCAGGCCCGTTCATGAAACGTGTAAGCGATCGTCTGGACCAACGGCTCGACGAGCCCGATGGCCAGCGCGGCTTGCCAGCTGCGCGTGAGCGCATAGGCCACGGCGATGGCCACGGTCAGGTGCATCAGGGAGTAGGTCAGCGGTTTGAAACGACGGGACATAGAGCCTCACTTGCGAATGATTATCATTTACATTGGATGGCCCCTATCGACCAGTGGGCAGGATCCTGATTTTCTCAATTCTAATTATCGATAGAAACGATGGAGACGTCGAATGGATCCCGTAAATCCGATAAAAGATGAGCACCATGGCGCTGTTCTGGCACTCAACAACCAATTTCAGGTCGAAAAATCGCTTTGGATCTCGCGGCGTTGAAGGCCCAGCGGCCGCTTATGCCATCTGAGAGCGCCGCCCGCTGCGCGTTGGGGAGGTTTTATGGATGACGGTATGCAAATCTGGGCCGAGACAAAGGCCACGACCGACCTTCGACTAAGTGGGTTCACTGCCCATATTGCCGGAGGAAGCCGTGTTGAGGACGCTATAACCCGCCTACGGATCGTCTCGTTCCCGCCCGATACCGGCTTTTATCTCCTGTACTTTGACGAATGCGGGAATGAACTCACCGACACGCTCCACGAGACCCTGGCCGATGCGCTCGATCAGGCGAAGCGGGAGTTCGATATCGACCTCGCCGCGTGGGACTTCTTCGACCCGGTAAACTCATGAGCTACCAACATGCGACCCTCGGAATTTTCGAGGGCGCCTAGGGGAGCAGGTCGCCTGCTGTGAAATCAATTCTGACCCGCCTAATCCGGGCTCCGCAGCGTTTCACCGTCATATGGATTTTGAGGTCGTGGGCGAGGCCCTGCTGCCCAACGGTAAGACCGTCAGCTATCTGACGAAAACTCTACGCTGACGCGCCAGCATAGTGCCGCTCAAGTTCGATGAGCTTCTGCTTGCGCCAAAGACCGCCCGCATATCCCGTCAGTGAACCGTCCGCCCCGATGACCCGGTGGCACGGGATGAGAATGGCGATCTGGTTCGCCCCATTGGCGCGCGCCACGGCACGGGTCGCTGTCGGTTGGCCAATTGCCTTTGCAATATCGCCATAGGAGCGGGTCTGCCCTGCCGGAATCTCGCGCAGGGCGGACCAGACGCGCCTGGTAAAGGGCGTGCCGTGCATGGTCAGGGGCACATCGAACCGGGGACGCCGTCCGTCGAAAAAGCCTTCCAGCTGCTCCGTCACCTGATCAATAGGGGTGAAGCGACCAAGACCAAGCTGGCCTTTCGCGCCATCACGCAGTTTTTTCAGCTCCGCCGGCAGGCCCTTGCGGTCCATGAATTCCAGAAGGTGCAGGCTCGTCATATCGGCGACGGCCACCATCGGCCCGACCGGCGTTTCCACCAGATCCGCACGCAGATGCTCCTTGCCGGTAAAGCTCCCCGGCGCGACGCCGAGCAGCTTGGCAAAAGCCGTGCGGAAACCGCTGCCGGAGTCAAAGCCCGCCTCCAGCTGCGCCTGAATCACCGACTGGCCGTCTTTCAGGGCGAGGAACCCGTCCCGCAAACGATTTAGGCGCGCCATCTCAAGGAACGTGACACCGAACTGGCGCTTGAAGGCACGGCGTACCGTGGACGGATCAAATCCTCGGGTGATCACATCTCCCTCTGACCAGCGATGATCAGGCGCAGCGTGCAGCGCCGTGAGGAGGTTCGCGATCATCGGGTCCGCTTCGGCTGCGGGGCCCAACGGGCTACATCGTTTGCACGGGCGGAAGCCCGCCTCAATGCATTGGCCGATTGTCGGAAAGAACTGGCAGTTCTCACGCAACGGCTTTCGCGCCGGGCAGGTCAGGCGGCAGAAGATACCGGTGGAGGTCACGCCGACGAAATAGCGCCCCTCGTACTGGCCATCCCGGGCCACCAGTGCGTCATAGAGCGCGTCTTCATTGATCGCATCGAACATCATGGGAGAGGTCTAGCAGATGGCACGGACGCCGCGCGCCTCATTTCGGGCAGGTATTCTTGGACAACGTGATTTCTCAGAGGTTGTCTGTATAACTGTGTTCAGGGATTGCTGAGGAGGTGAAGATTGAGATTAGCTATAGTAATTTTTGTGACGTTGGCATCGTGCACAAATCAAGTTCCGAACGATATCGTTTTCACTCTCTATCGCGACAGCCCTTACCTTTCGGCGACGTTGGGGCAAGATATGGAGTCAAAGTGGAATCGAGTTCATATAGCAACGTTTGATGCCGCTGGCATGGATGGCAACTACAATAAATCTCACTGTGAGCGAGTCCGAGATTTTTATTCCAACGAGTGGCGAGCCAATTCAGCTGAGAAACCAGAACATTGGGCGAGATTTTGGTGTGAGAGTGGACGCTATCTTGCTCACACTCCCTAGACATCCAACTCTTCAACAAAGGCCGCGTTTTCCTGAATGAACTGAAAGCGCGGTTCCGCCTTTTTGCCCATCAGGCGTTCAAACAGGTCGTTGACGTCCGGTACTTCATCCGGGGGCAGATAGACCCGGGCGAGGGTGCGCGTGGCCGGGTTCATGGTGGTGTCTTTCAAGTCCGCGGCGTTCATTTCACCAAGACCCTTGAACCGGCCTATATCGACCTTGCCCGTGCCTTTGAATTCGGATTTCAGCTTCTTCTCGCGGTCAGCCTCGTCAATGGCGTAAACGGTCTTGCCGCTTTGGGTCATGCGGAAAAGGGGCGGCTGGGCCATATAGAGGTGACCGCCGGAGATCAGCCCCGGCATGGAAATATGGAAGAAAGTGATGAGCAGGGCGGCGATATGCGCGCCGTCCACGTCAGCATCGGTCATGATGATGACTTTTTCATACCGCAGGTCTTCGACGTCAAATTTTGACCCAAGGCCGACGCCCAGTGCCATGGAAATGTCGGTGATTTCCTGATTGGCGGAAATCTTGTCGCGGGTTGAGGAAGCAACGTTGAGGATCTTGCCGCGCAGGGGCAGGATCGCCTGCTTCTCCCTGTTGCGGGCCTGTTTCGCGCTGCCGCCAGCAGAATCGCCCTCGACCAGAAAAATCTCCGTGCCCGTCCGGTCTTTCGCGGAACAGTCTGCCAGCTTGCCGGGCAGGCGCAGTTTTTTCATGGCGGAGGCGCGCTGGACATCTTTATCCTTGCGGCGGCGGATCCGCTCATCGGCGCGGTCGACAACCCATTCCAGCAGTTTGTCCGCCTGCTTCGCATTGCCTGCGAGCCAGTGATCGAATGCCGGGCGGATTGCCGCCTCGGTCAGTTTCTGCGCTTCAAGGGTCGCAAGCTTGTCTTTGGTCTGGCCTTGGAACTCAGGGTTGGAGACAAAGACGGAGAGGAGGGCGCCGGCCGTGCCCAGCACATCCTCTGCCGTAATATTCGCCGCCTTCTTGTTGTTCACCAGTTCCGCATAGCCGCGGAGGCCCTTAGTCAGCGCCGCGCGCAGGCCCTGTTCGTGGGTGCCGCCTTCTGGGGTCGGGATGGTGTTACAATAGGAATTGGTGAAACCGTCCGCATCCTGACCAGCGGGGGAGATAAATCCGGCCGCGCCCCACGCGACGGCCCATTCCACCGTGCCGTGACCGGCCTCTTTTTCGATCCGGCCGGAGAAAATGTCCTCCGTTACCTGCGGCTTTTCCTTTACCACATGTTTGAGGTAGTCGGAGAGACCATTGCGGAACTGCAGGACTTCCTTTTCAGGGGTCTTGTCACCTTCCTTGATGAGCGACGGATCGCACGCCCAGCGGATCTCGACACCGCCAAAGAGATAGGCCTTTGACCGCGCCATGCGGAACAGGCGCGCTGGCTTGAACGCCGCGCCTTTCCCGAAAATCTCAGGGTCAGGATGAAAAGTGACGCTGGTGCCGCGCTTGTTGGGCGCATCCCCGACTTTTTTCAGGGGCGAGGTCGGCAGGCCACGGGAATAGGTCTGGCGGTACAGCGTCTTGTTCCGCGCCACCTCGACCGTCAGGTCGTCGGACAGCGCGTTGACGACGGAAATGCCGACACCGTGCAGACCGCCCGATGTGGCGTAGGCCTTGTTCGTGAACTTGCCGCCGGAGTGCAGGGTGGTGAGAATGACTTCGAGCGCCGATTTGGTCTTGAACTTCGGGTGCTTGTCGACCGGAATGCCGCGCCCATTGTCGAAGACGGTGAGATGGCCATTGGCGTCCAGTGTCACTTCGATCCGCGTGGCGTGTCCGGCCACGGCCTCGTCCATGGCGTTGTCCAGCACTTCGGCGAAGAGGTGGTGCAGCGCCCGTTCATCCGTGCCGCCGATATACATGCCGGGGCGTTTGCGCACCGGCTCAAGCCCTTCCAGAACTTCGATATCCTTCGCGGAATAATCGTTGTCAGAAAAAAGATCGGCTTTTTTGGGTGAGCGAGACATCTGCCCTCGGAACGAAGAGTGAACGGGAGTAAGCACGTGGTTACCCTGTTCGCTCTGAGCCGCCAAGGGGCAAGGGCAATCGCGCTTTCCCCAATGGGTTTGCACGCTAGTTTGTTGTTGATTCAGACTGGAGAGCTTCGACGTGAAATATACCCGTGACATCATCATCGACCGGCCGAGGGCCGAGGTTGTTGCCCTGTTCGATAACCCGTCCGTGCTGGCAGAGTGGCAGCAGGGCTTTGTCAGCATGTCGCCGCTATCCGGCGATGTGCAGGGTGAGGGCCGCCAGTCCCACCTCGTCTATGACATGGGCAAGCGGCGCATCGAGATGGTGGAAACAGTGGTGGAGCACGACCTGCCTTATCGCGTGGTCGCGACCTACGAGACAGCGGGCGTCTGGAACCGGGTCGAAAACCATTTCGAAGAAATTGAACCGACCAAGACCCGATGGTTGAGCCACGTCGAATTCCGGTTCGACAACTTCATGATGAAGCTGATGGGCTCACTCATGCCGAAGATGTTCCAGAAGCAGACCGAGACCTACATGAAGGATTTCAAGGCGTTCGTTGAGAAACGAGCGGCCTGAAGCATTTCACCTAGCGTGGTCGGGACCGAGGCGGCTCGCGCCTGTAGGTATCACGCCGCCGAACGCGCTCATCTGATACCAGAAGCTGGCTCGGCCGCGGGTTTGGCGGCGCTTTGGCATCGCCGCCGCCGCCATCGCTGCTACCGCCCCCTGAGCCGGTGCCGCTATCGGAGGATGCATCCCCATTCTCATGGGGATCGGTCTCTCGCATCGGTTTGGACAGTTTTTCCGGCAAAACTTCCTGGGCCTTGTCGAACACCATGTCGACGCGCCGAAATTTCGCGCGCGCCCAGGACAGGGCCTGCCGCACTCTCTTGTTGGATGCGACGAGCAATGCGATCCCCAGCACAATGCAGATCAGGCCGATAGGCAGGGGCAGGAAGACGGTGATGAGACCGACCAGGAACAGGGTAATGCCCAGAAACGTGAAGATGATGCTCATGGTGCCGGTCCCTTTCCGCTCCCACTGTGACCGCTGAGGCCGCTGGGATCAAGCGATGGGTCGCGGCACTAGATTCCCGGAATGAAAGGAATGCCGCGACGGAATTTCTTTTCACATTGAGAAAGCTGCGCATCGTAGGTGCGGTAAATCCAGTCAACGCGTGCTGCGGCGTCCTTGACGCCCGGCTTTCCTTCGAAGGTACCGCGCAGAAAGCCTGCCGGTCCCTCATGATAGGCGAGGTACTGACGATAAGCGTCGTCTTGGGCGATGCCGGTCATATTGCTGGTGCGCGCGACGTACCAAGCCACAAACTGGGCCGCGTCGTCGAACTTGTCCCGCTCTGCGCTGCGGCGACCGGTCTCGTTCTTGAAGACTTCCCAGGTCGTATCCAGCGCCTGTGAGTAACCGCGAGCCGAGGACAGCCGCTTGCCCGGAAAAACGAAAAGAAAGCGGCCACGCGGCGGCTTGGCATTATGACGGAAGCTCGATTCCTGCCGGATGATGGCCAGTTGCAGCGCCTTCGGCGTACCGAACTCTTTCTCGGCCGCATGGGTCGCGCGGTACCAGCTGCGCCGGTCCTTGAAGATCTCGCACACATCACCGATGCGGTCAGGGGGCGTCGTGCTGCAGCCCGACACAATGATCAGGCAAAATACGGTCAGTAATCGGATCAAAACGGCTGGTCCATCCACGCTGTCAGTCTGGCCAGACATACTGACCTATTACAAGGCCTTGTTCTCTAACTTACATTAATGACCATTCGGTTCAGACGATGACGGGAATGGGACCGCGGACGGTGATTTCTTCGGGCGAGATGTCGCAGTCATAGGCCAAAACCTCGACCCCTTGTTCCATGGCTTCGGTCAGACCGGCGGCATAGGCGGGGTCAAGGTCGGCCGCCGCGCTGAAGCCGGTGGCATCGGTTCGTTGAACGATGAACAGAAGAACAGCGCGGTCCCCGGCGGCGACCCGGCTGCTGAGCTCCCGTAGATGTTTTGCGCCTCGCGTGGTCACACAGTCCGGAAACTCCGTGATGCCGTCATCGCGACGCAGGAGGTGGCAGTTCTTCACCTCCACCCAGGTCGGGGGTGATGTCTCCAGCAGGATGTCGATACGGGATTTCTCCTCGCCATAGCGGACCTCGCGGCGCAACGGGGCGGCTGCATCGAGTTCCCCAATCAATCCCGCAGAGATCGCCTCTTCGGCCAGACGGTTGGGCAGATTGGTATTGATGCCCACCAGTGTCGGGCCATCGGGACCGGGGCATTCCACGATTTCCAGCGTGTAGGGCAGCTTGCGGTTCTTGTTGGAGGAGAGCGACAGCCAGCAGCGGGCCCCTGTCGGGGCGACGCCCAGCATGGCACCGGGATTGGGGCAGTGAACGGTCGTCTCGGTCCCATCGGGGAATTGAACATCCGCGAGAAAGCGTTTGTAACGTCGCAGAAGGATGGCAGGCTGGAGCGGGGCGGAGAACTTCATGGGGCCCGCCTAGACAATGTCGCTGATGGGGAAAAGGCGCGCTATGGCCAAACGTTTTCGGATCAAACGACTGACCATCGCGGCGGTCCTGTTCGTCGTTCTTGTGGTCATCGCACTATTTGTTCGTGATCCGATCGTACGTCCCTATCTGGGCGATGTGCTGGTGGTCATCTTCCTGCATTTTCTTCTGCGCGGTCTTTTCCGGGTGGGCCGCCTTGTCAGCGTGCTTGGTGTTTTTGCGTTGGCCGTCATCATCGAGGGGGCGCAGGCGCTCCGGGTCATCGAATGGCTGCATTTGGCTGATGTCCCCGTGGCCCGGGTGGTTTTCGGGACAACAGCTGAATGGCGCGACGTGGCCATGTATGGCGCGGGCGCCATTCTGGCTTATGTCCTTGATCAGGACCGTTGAGCTGACGGACCATTTGCCCCTTGCGCGTATTCGTTTACGAGGAGCCATGAGCGAAACACAGCCCCCCCAAAGACCAGGCGCCGCCATGTTGGCGATTGGCGATGAACTGCTGAACGGCCGTACCCGTGACGCCAATATCCACTTTCTCGCCGGGTGGCTGGACCGCCGGGGCGTGGCCCTGCGCGAAGTGCGAATTGTGCCCGATGAACAGGACATGATTGTCGCAGCGCTGAATGAGCTCCGCCGACGCTATGACGCTGTCTTCACCTCGGGCGGGATTGGCCCGACCCATGACGACATTACCGCCGATGCGATCGGCGCAGCCTTTGGCGTCGACGTCGATGTTCGTGATGACACGCTCAGCATTCTGAAGGAATGGTACGATCGTAAGGGCGAAACCGTGACCGATGCGCGCCGCCGGATGGCACGGGTGCCGGAGGGCGCACGCCTGATCGAGAATGTTGTCTCGGGCGCACCGGGCTTCGCGCTAGAGAATGTCTATGTGATGGCCGGTGTGCCGAAGATTTTCTCAGCCATGCTGGAATCGCTCGACGGTGAAATCGTCCGTGGGCCAATCTATACGGCCTATACCGTTGCTGGCGCCTGTCAGGAAAGCCAGATCGCAGAAGGGCTACAGGCGCTGGAAACGGCGTTGAAGGGTCTGAAGATCGGCAGCTATCCGGGCAAATCCGGCACATCCGGTCGCCTCGCGGTGGTGTGCAAGGCGTTCGATGCCTCGCTGGCGCGCCAGGCGGCCGTTGCCGTGGAGGGCCTGTTTCGGGCACAAGGTGTTTCGCCCGAAATGTTTGAGGGCTTTGGCCCGGAACAGGAATAGGTCATGCTGAGCGTTCTCGACATTTTCAAGATCGGCATTGGGCCTTCAAGCTCCCATACATTGGGTCCGATGAAGATTGCCAAGCGGTTCCTTGATGAGGCGCAGGCCGCCGGGGCTCTCGAGAGCGCAGACCGCGTACAATGCGACCTTTACGGCTCACTCGCCCTGACAGGTGTCGGTCACGGTACGGATCGTGCCTCGATACTCGGGCTGCTCCAGCAGGAAGCAGAAACGATTGATACGAGCCGCGTCGAAGAGATGGTGCAGGCGGTTTACGACACCAAGACGATCAAGGTCGGCAGCAAGACGCTGAATTTTGATCCGAAGGCGGATATTCGGTTTGCTCCGCCCGGGGATGTGCCTGACGCTCATCCGAACGGCATGCGACTGTCGCTCCTGAATGCCGATGGGGAAGTTATTTTCTCGCAGGTCTATTATTCCGTTGGCGGCGGATTTACGCGGCGCGATGATGAAATGGGCGTCACCGACGATAATGGCGTTGAGGCACCATTTGCATTTGGCTCCGGCGCAGAGCTCCTGGCCATTGCCAAACGCGAAAACATGTCGATTGCCGACATTGTCATGGCCAATGAGAATGCCTTTCGGCCGGAGGAAGAAACGACTGCAGGGCTGCGCGCGATCTGGGATGTCATGGCGGCGTGCATGGACAGGGGCCTGTCCCAGCACGGTATCTTGCCCGGCGGTCTTGACGTGGCCCGGCGTGCTCCTGGCCTGCACGACAAGCTCCGCCGCTCTGTCGCCAATGAGCGTGAGGCCTTGTTTGACTGGCTGAACGTCTTTGCCATGGCGGTGAACGAGGAAAATGCCGCAGGCGGACAGGTCGTCACCAGCCCGACCAATGGCGCGGCGGGGATCATCCCGGCGGTCATCCGTTTTTACTGTGCCATGGACGGCCTGACCGAAATGGCGCGAGTGAACACCTTCCTTCTCACCGCTGGCGGCATTGCCATGCTGTACAAACAGAAAGCATCAATTTCCGGCGCTGAAATGGGGTGCCAGGGGGAGGTCGGCGTTGCCTGCTCCATGGCCGCAGCAGGATTGGCTGCGATCTGGGACGGTACGCCGGTGCAGATTGCCCGGGCCGCCGAAATCGGGATGGAACACAATCTGGGCCTGACCTGTGATCCGGTGGGCGGTCTGGTGCAGATCCCCTGTATTGAGCGCAATGCCATCGGCGCGGTGAAGGCGGTCAACGCCGCCCGCCTTGCCCTGCAATGCGAGGGGACGCCGCGGGTCAGTCTCGACCAGGTGATTGAAACCATGCGCCAGACGGGCAACGACATGAACTCGAAATACAAGGAGACGTCCGAGGGCGGCCTTGCGGTCAATGTCGTCGCCTGCTGAGCCTAGCCGATAACTGACGGCTTGCGTCTATGGACGCAGCGCGGTCTAAAGCGTTTTCTGCTGCGGGCGTGGTGGAATGGTAGACACACAAGACTTAAAATCTTGAGGCCTTTGGCCGTGCCGGTTCGAGTCCGGCCGCCCGTACCAACATTCCGATCCGAACTCGAAGACGTGTTGCAATCGGTCTCATTTGCGCTGCAACATCAATATCTTAGCCCATTTGTCTCAATTAGTGACACTGTGGTAGCGGTACCACTTGCCGTCCCACCGATTGCGCCATAGCGTTTTGCCCAATGAGTGAGCGCAAATGTTCACCACGACAGGGAGGATGTGACATGGCTTGGTCACGACGTGAGATGCTGCTGATGGGGGCTGGCGCAACGCTGGCCGCTTGTGGAGGCGGCGGTGGGAGTAGCACGACCACTGTGCCGCCCGTGGTCACACCGCCATCGACGGGGACGCCGCCTGCACCCGTGACACCACTCAAGACGCTGGCTGGGGACAAGGGCTTCAGGTTCGGCACAGCCATCGGGACCGGCACAAACAGTCCGTTCAATGACAATAACTATCTTGAGCTGGTAAAGGAGCAGTGCTCCATCGCCGTGGCGGAGAACGACATGAAATGGCAGGCCCTTCGGCCCAGCCCGACCACGTTTGATTTTTCCGCCGCCGATGCGCTTGTCCAATTTGGGGCCGACAACAGCGTGACTTTCCGTGGTCATGTCCTGCTGTGGGAAGTGGCAGAGCGCTATCCGGGCTGGTTTGATACCTATGACTTTGGTGCGAACCCCGCAGCCGAGGCAGAGCGCATGCTAACCCAGCACATCAACACCGTGTGCGGACACTTTGCGTCCTCGATCAGTTCATGGGATGTGATCAACGAACTGGTCGACAATTCGACAGGTGATTATCGTGTCACCCCGTTCAATCAGCGCCTTGGTGTGGATAATACTGTCGATCTCGCCTTCGCTACGGCTCGCGCCGCCCTGCCGGACGGGCAGCTGGTCTATAATGATTTCATGGACTGGGGGAGCGGCGATGGCCCTCAGCGCCACCGGGACGGAGTGCTCAGACTACTGGACGGCATGATGACCCGCGGCACGCCCATCGATGCCCTTGGGGTCCAGGGCCACATCTATCTGGGCAGCAATGGCTCGAGCCCTCGAGATGAGGCCGCTTGGCGTAGTTTCCTTGATGATGTCACCGGGATGGGCCTGAAAGTGCTGATCACCGAGCTTGATGTGAATGACGGTGCCGTGCCGGGCACCAATGACTATCGAGATAGCAAGGTGGCCGACGCAACGCGCCAGTTCCTGGACATCATGTTCGAATACACTGAAGTCGAAGACGTACTGTGCTGGGGCCTGGTCGACCAGTATAGTTGGCTGCAATATGTCAATCCGCGGTCAGATGGTCTGGCCAAGCGGCCGCTGCCCTTTGACAACAGCTACGAGCCCAAGCCGATGCGCGACGCCATCGCCGAGGCATTTGAGGCGGCCACAGCGCGCGCCTGATCCGGTCGCGCACTATCGTGGCGAATCGGGCAGCCTGTCATCGATCCAGTTTGGTGTAGAAAATGCACGACGCGTTCTGTACGCCAGCCCAAACCGATGACAGGCCCCCACTGCATGAAAGTCGCATACCTGATTAACCAGTACCCCTCGGTCAGTCACACCTTTATTCGTCGTGAAATCAATGCCCTGGAACGCCAGGATATCGAGGTGGAGCGCTACGCCATTCGGGTACCGCCGCAGGTCACGGATTCTGCTGCAGACGCCGCGGAAGAAAAGCGGACGCGGCGTATTCTGGGGGGCGGGAAGGGGCCGCTGATCAAATCGGCACTCGCCACGCTCCTCAAATCGCCCGGTGGCACTCTGTCATCGCTGGCGCGGGCGTTGAAAATGGGGGCGAAGTCCGAGAGCGGCCTGGTCAGGCACCTCTTTTACTGGGGCGAGGCGCTGGTCGTCGCGGACTGGCTGAGGCGCGACAAGGTTCACCACATACACGCCCATTTCGGGACAAATTCCGCGACCGTCGCCATGCTGGCAGCACCGCTGGCCGACGCATCCTACTCGATCACAATCCACGGTCCCGAGGAATTCGACAAGCCAGCGCTGATCCACCTGCCTGACAAGATCGAAGGCAGTGCGTTTGTCGCTGGGGTCAGCTCCTACGGCTCCAGTCAGCTGCGGCGGCTCGTGCCCTATGAGCTATGGGACAAGATCAAGGTCGTCCATTGCGGCATTTCCCGGCAGTATTATGCGGGTGTAGAGAGCAAATCATACGACAATCGGACCTTCGTCTCTGTCGGTCGGTTAAGCGAGCAGAAGGGGCAGGCCACCCTGATTGAAGCGGCTGGCATCCTAAAACGCGCCGGCCATGACTTCCACATCCGCCTCGTGGGCGATGGCGACCTTCGGGCCGTGCTGGAAAAACAGATCCGGGCCGAAGGGCTGGAACAGTACATCATGCTCGTCGGCTGGGCGTCACCGAAAAAGGTGAAGGAAGAAGTCCTCGCAGCCCGGGCGTTTCTGCTGCCAAGCTATGCGGAGGGCCTGCCGGTTTCCATCATGGAGGCCCTGGCCCTGAAGACGCCTGTCATCACGACCTATGTCGCGGGCATTCCCGAACTGGTGAAGGACGGCATCAATGGCTGGCTCACACCGGCAGCAGACGCAGCGGCCTTGGCCGAAGCGATGCAGGCCGCGCTCGAAACCGATCCGACGACCCTGGAAATGATGGGGGCTGATGGTCGCAGCCGCATTACCGAACGTCACGACGTGGACCGGGAGGCTGAGAAGCTGGCGGACTATTTTGGTGACGCCCTTCGTTCTCGCGGAAAGGCCGCACAATGATTATTACGACCCTTTACGTCATTCTCGTCATTGTGACATTGGTTCTGGCTGTACTCGCGGGTGTTCTTCTGGCCGAAGTGCTGGCGGGCCTGTCCCGGCCCCGCACGGAACCTGTCGCTTCGGGCGAGATGGACCGCGCAGCGGTGGCGCTGATCGTTCCTGCCCACAACGAGGAATCAGTGATCGCGCCGACCCTTGCCAATCTGAAAGAGCAGTTGCGCGAGGGCGACCGGCTCGTGGTCGTGGCCGATAACTGCACCGACAATACGGCCGCCATGGCCCGGCAGCTCGGCGCGATTGTCCTTGAGCGGACGGATGAAAAGCGTCGCGGCAAAGGCTATGCGCTGCAGCACGGCCTTGACTACCTCAAGACCGATCCGCCGACGACGGTGGTTTTTGTGGATGCTGACTGCGTCTGTGCACCGGGGACGATCGATCAGGTGGCAAGCGTGTGTGAGGAAACCGGGCACCCGGCCCAGGCCATGTATCTGATGGACCCGGCGCCTGACGGTGGAGCCAAGTCGGCCGTCTCGGCGTTTGCATGGCGGTTCATGAACAAGACCCGGATGTGGGGGCTGCAGCGCCTGGGCGGTCTGACCCGCGTGACCGGGGCAGGCTTTGCCATTCCATGGCCCATCGCGCGCGAGCTGGCGCTTGGCTCAGGAGAAATCGTCGAAGATCTCGCGCTGACCGTCGCCCTCGCCAAAAAGGGGGAAGCGCCCCAGTTGGTGGGCAATGCGCTGATCAGCAGCCAATTTCCGTCAGAGGACCGCGCCGCCGCGCTTCAGCACGCACGGTGGGAGCACGGCTCCTTGCGACTTGCCGGCGTGCGCGCGTTGCCATTATTTCTGCGCGGCGTGATCGGCCGCAACCGCCAGGCCGCCATGCTTGGGCTCGATATCGCTGCCCCGCCACTGGCCCTGTTTGTGGCATCGCTTATGGTGTTTGGCCTGATCGCCATCGTCTTCGCGCTATTTGGCAAAGGGCTGGCCTTCACGCTCACGCTTCTAGCCGGGCTGATGTTCGGCACGGCGATTATTGTGGGATGGTTCAAGGACGGCAGAGACGTCCTGCCGGTCCGGATGCTGGGGGAGGTTGTGCCCTATGTTCTCGCCAAAACCCGTGTCTATAATCGCGATGCCCGCAAATCGACCAAGACTTGGACGCGCACCGACCGGGACGGTGGATGAGGGGCGCATGATCTCTCGCAAAAGCGTATTGACCTGCGCACGAACCTTGAGTACCGAAGCCGTCCTGCCCCTATAGCTCAGCTGGTAGAGCAACTGATTTGTAATCAGTAGGTCGTTCGTTCGAATCGGACTGGGGGCACCACTTCTCAAACTGTCGTCGTCTGTGTGCCGCTGAAATCCGGCGCGTCGGTTTGACGGTTTATCTGGCTTTGACCAGAAGGGCCTTCTTGTTTGATGGCTGGCCGATAATGATCATCAAATGTTCATTCGATGATCCCTCCTGAATTATGGCAACGTTTGCATAACAATAATCGTTCGAATTGAGCATTTGAGCGGGCTTGAGCGTTGCACGCTGAATTGACCGTCTTTTGACTGAACCCTACTCTCTTCCAAAATAATCTGGAGGAACGTTACGTGATGTCGTTGTTTTCTCGGCGGGGTTTGGCCGTCTGCTCAGTTGTTTCGGTCTTGACCGCGTCCGCCTTTGCGCAGGACGGCAAGATGTACCCGATGGAAGCGCCGGCGGAGCCCAATGCAATTCAGCTCAATACGGGCGGGGTCGAAAATCAGCCTGCATCCGAGAGCTGGTTCCGGCAGTGGGGCGACCCCATGGCACGTAACATTACCGAGGCCACGCTCACGCCGTTTTTGCCGGACGCCGACAAGGCGACGGGGGCGGCGGTCATCGTCGCGCCGGGTGGTGGCTTCATGTGGCTTTCCATGGGCAATGAGGGCTGGGAGGTCGCGGAAGCGCTGAATGAGCGCGGCGTTGCTGCCTTTGTCCTGAAGTATCGCCTTCAGCCAACGGCCGATTCCCTCGAGGCTTTCGAGGGACAGATGAACCGCCGCTTCGAAGAGGCCGACACCAATACGGATGACGCTGACACTCCGCCGCCAAGACCGCGGTGGGATCTGTCGAACCAGCTTGAGGATGCTGAGGCGGCCTATCGGATGATCGTGGAGCGTGCCGACGAATGGAATGTCGATGTCGACCGGATCGGCATGATGGGCTTTTCCGCCGGTGCGGGCCTGACCATGGAAACGACGCTTAAATCTGACGTGGCAGAGCTGGCGTTCATCGCGCCGATCTATGGAGGGATGGGGCCGGTTGATGTGCCTGCCGATGCGCCGCCCATGTTTGCCGCCATTGCGACGGACGATTTCCTGTTCAACGGTGAGTTCGGTGTGATCAAGTCCTGGTACGATGCCAAACGGCCGGTTGAACTGCATCTCTACCAGAATGGTGGGCATGGCTTCGGTCTTGGCAATCCTGACCGGACGAGCAATCAGTGGTTCGACGCATTCATGCATTGGGTCGAAGTCAATGGCTGGCTTGAGCCTGGCAACTGATCCTGCTGTTCTCTCTTGACGCGGTCGGTGTTGGAGCGTTTCGCTCAGTGTACCGCCGACCGTTTCCCGCGTGACCCCGGCCATCTCGTTTCAAGATACGCTCGGGTGCCAACATCATCCGTCATTCCATTGGAGACTGCTTATGCAGCGTAGTACTTTCGCGACTTTTTTCAGTTCTGTCTGCCTGCTCTCTCTCGGTTCAGCTTTTGCCGCAGACGAAAAACCGTTGGACGATGCCGCCAAGACGCCAGGCACCAATCCGATCTTTACCGATCGTTTTACGGCGGATCCAGCGCCCCTGGTGCATGATGGTCGTGTCTATCTTTACGTCGGCCATGATGAGGCCGGACCCAATGAAATGTTCCGGATCACGGAATGGCTCGCCTACTCATCTGACGACATGAAAAACTGGACGTCACACGGACCAGTGATGCGGCCTACTGATTTCTCCTGGGCTATCCGCGATGCGTGGGCGTCAGAAGTCGAAGAGAAAGATGGGAAGTTCTATCTCTACACGACGGTGGAACACGACGAGACGGATCCGGGCAAAGCTATAGGCGTGGCCGTCTCTGATAGTCCCACGGGGCCGTTTGTTGATGCGCGCGGCAGTGCGCTGGTCAGCAACTCAATGACCAAACAGGCCAGCCACTCATGGGATGATATCGACCCAACGGTTTTTCAGGACGATGACGGGACGGCGTGGCTCTATT